>DATMNF010000119.1:0-5695 GCA_035569355.1 Steroidobacteraceae bacterium | reverse complement strand
GTCGATGCCGGCGCCGTCGTCGGCTACGCCAACGTGCGCGGCGGCGGCGAGTACGGCCGCGAATGGCACAAGGCCGGCCAGCTTGCCAACAAACCGAACACCTGGCGCGATTTGATCGCCGTCTGCGAGGACCTGATTGCCAGAAGATATACCTCGCCGCCGCATCTCGCGATCGGCGGACGTTCGGCGGGAGGCATCGCCGTCGGGCGCGCGTTGACCGAACGGCCGGATCTTTTCGCCGCCGTCACCGACGGCGTCGGCTGGTCGAACCCGCTGCGTTACGTGGTCGAGCAGAACAGCTACGGAGAAGAACCCGAATGGGGAGCCATCGACGATCCTGCGGGTTATCGCGCCCTCAAGAGCATCGACAGCTACCAAGCCGTGAAGGACGGCACGCCCTATCCCGCGGTGCTCTTGACCACCGGCGTCACCGACCCGCGGGTCGCACCCTTTCACGTGGCGAAGATGGCCGCACGCCTGCAAGCGGCCACGAGTTCCGGCAAGCCCATCCTGCTGCGCGTCGACTATGACGCCGGGCACGGCGTCGGATCGACCCGCTCGCAACAGGACCGCGAGGCCGCCGACACCTATGCGTTCCTGCTCTGGCAGCTCCGCGGCAAATCGGCGCGGCGCGGATGGTTCATCGCGCCGGGGTAGGACCGCTCGCGCCGGGATACTTCAGCGGCGTGCACCGGCACCGGGCGCGCCGACGTAGATGGTCCCTTCCTTCATGACCAATATCGGATGTTCGGTGGCGTGAATGTCCGTGAGGGGATTGCCGGCGACCGCCACGACATCCGCGTATTTTCCAGGCGCAAGCGTCCCTGCCCGATCGGCGATTCCGAGCAGGTCGGCGCCGTTCGCCGTACCCGCCAGCAGCGCCTGGGCGGGGGTCAAGCCATTCTTGGTCATGAGCGAGAATTCGCGCGCGTTCAAACCATGCGGCTCGACCGCGGCGTCGGTACCCATGGCGAGCGGCACACCGATTTTCACGGCGTGCTGAAACATCTGCTGCGCCTGCGCGGCCGCGGCGCGAGCCTTCTCGGCGATGGCCGGAGGGAAAACATCGAGGTGCTCGCCCACCCACGCTCCGGCGAACAACGTGGCCACCAGATAGACGTGCTTCTTTTTCATCTCGAGCAGCGTGTCGTCCTGCAGGAAGGTGCCGTGCTCGATCGAGTCGATCCCGGCGGCGATGGCCATTTTCGCCGCCCGGTCACCGTGGCAATGAGCGGCCACCTTGCGCTTCCAGGCATGCGCTTCGGCCACGATGGCGTTCATCTCTTCTTGGGTGAGTTGCACATTGTCCACGGGGTCGGCCAGCGACAGCACACCGCCCGAGGGCATGAATTTGATGACATCCGCGCCAAACTTGATCTGATAGCGCACGGCGGCGCGGCATTCCTCCGGGCCGTTGCACACGCCCTGCATCGGTCCTGCCACGGCGATGCGTTGCGGCGGGACGGCGTCCTGATCGGCATGGCCGCCCGTCGATCCGATCGCGTAGTTGGCCACCAGCATGCGCGGCCCCGGAATCTCTCCCGCGTTGATGGCATTGCGCAAACCGAGCGCAATGTAGTCGCTCGAACCGACGTCGCGCACCGTGGTGACGCCAGCCTCGAGCGTGATCTTGGCGTAATGCGCGCCGTAAAGCGATTGTTCCGCGGGGAAACGCATGAGCCGGTCGAACCGGTCGTGATACCACTGAGCGCTGGACTCCTGCGATAAATGTACGTGGGCATCGATGAACCCCGGCAACAAGGTGGCGTCGCCGAGATCGATGACCTCGGCATCGACGGGTATCTTGGCGTCGCTCCCTACCGCCAGGATCTTGGTGCCCGATACCACCACAACGCCGTGTTCCAGCAGCGTCCCGGACACGGAATCGAACAGATGCGCAGCCTTGAGCGCAACGGGACGCGGCGCCGCGGGAACGGCGTCCGCGAAGCTCGAATGCGCCCACATGAAGGCCGCAGCCCCAAGTACCCAACTCGCGATCGTGCGCTGCCTCATCGGTCACCCCTCATTTTTTCTAAATTGAACGCGGCTCTTGACTCAAGGCGTTTCGGTTAAGGCCGCCTTCGAAGGCCCGCCGGGATCAGCACGAGCCCCAGCAATTCGAAAATACCGTGCGCCACCAACGCCATCAGCGCGGCAGGGATAGCACCCATCAGGATGGTGGGAACATCGTTCAGCGAGAGTCCGGAGACGATGGGGGCGCCGTAGCCTCCGGCCCCCACCAAGGCCGCAAGCGTTGCGGTGCCGATGCTCACGATGGTCGCGGTCTTTATCCCCGCGAGCAGCGTGGGACTGGCGAGCGGCAGCACCACCCGAAATAGTACTTGGCGGCGATTCAGGCCGAACGCGCGCGCGTTCTCCAAGTGGACGGGATTCACGGCTCGAATACCGGTAAAAGTGTTGAGCACTACCGGCAACAAACTGTACAGGCACAGCGCGGCCAGGGCCGGCTTGGTGCCCACGCCGAACACGGGGATGAGAAAACACAGCAGCGCAAGCGACGGCACCGTTTGAATCACCGCGCTCGACAGCAGGATCGCCTGACCGGCGGCATGGAAGCGCACCGCCGTCACGCCGAGCGGTATGCCGACCAGCACCGAAAACAGCAGCGATACTCCGACAAGCCACAGATGTTCCTTGGTACGCCGTGCCACCTCGTGCAACCAACCCTTCGCCTTCGGCGTTTCTGAACCCAAGAATTGCGCGGCGATCTTGTCGAAAGGGATTTTTTGGATATCGGCCTGCGCATTCATGTCGAGCATGGCCTCTTCGCTAATCTTGCCTTCGAGCCCGAGCAGCGTCTGCCACTCGCGCGGATGTTGGTCGACGAACGACTGCCGGGCGACCCAAACGGCCTTATAAACGGGGAAATAAGCGTGATCGTCCTTGAGCACCCGCAAATTGAGCTTCTTTATTTTTGCATCGGTCGAATAGACATCGATCAATTCGACCGCATTCTGATCGATCGCCTGGAAGCTCAAGGTATGCTCCATGCGATTGATTTTCTGCGGGTTGAAGCTCAAATGATAACTCTGGACCAATCCGGGGTATCCGTCCTTTCGATCCATGAATTCGTAGCTGAAAGCCGCCCTCACGCCGGCTTCGATGGGGATCAAATCGCCGATCGAGTGTAGGTTGTTTGCGTCCGCAAACTCCTCCTTCACCGCCAGGGCATAGGTGTCGTTGAATCCGAGCGAGGCGGATATGGTCAGGCCCATTCCCGACAGAGCCTCTCGAATCTCCTCGACAGATTTCAATTCGGGCCGCTTGAGAATGGCCTCCGCCAATGTTCCCGTGTAATCCGGATACACATCGATCGCGCCGCTCTTCAACGCCTCGAATAAGATACCCGTGCTCCCCATCCCGAGCTTGCGCGTGACGGGAACATGCGTGGACGACTCGATCGATTGCGCCGCAATCTCTCCCAACACGTAGCTCTCCGTGAAAATCTTTCCGCCGATCACGATGGGGCTCGCCGCGAACGAAGCGCCAGGAAGCGCCGCGAGTACCGCCGCGAATACTACCGCGACGACGACGCCCATCGCGGCAGCCGAGCGGCCTCTCATGCGACCTCGCTGGCGCTCGTGTTGAGTTCACCCGCGTCGGGCAGGGTTCGCTGCGCATTGATGAACTGGGTGACGAAAGGATTGGCGGGATGCAGCAACAGATCCCGGTAAGTCCCGCTCTGAACCATTCTTCCCTCGTGAAGCATCGTGAGTCGCTCCGCCAGATAGACCGCTTCGCCGAGATCGTGGGTGACCAGAAGCACCGTTTTCCCGAGCCGCTGAAAGATGGACTTCAATTCCTGCTGCAAACTGCGTCGAATGAGCGGATCCAAAGCCGCCATCGGTTCGTCCAGCAACATCACGGCCGGATCCATCATCGCGGCGCGCATGATGGAGACCCTCTGCTTCTGGCCGCCGCTCATCTCGCGGGGAAATTGCGCGAGGATCTCCGGATCCAAGTCCACCACCTTGCGCAATTCCTCCACGCGGCCGTCGATTCTGCCCTGGCTCCATCCTCGCAGCTTCGCTACCAAAGCGACGTTATTCTTTCCCGAGATGTGCGGAAAGAGTCCGCCGTCCTGGGGAACGTACCCAATGCGGTCCGCCCATTCGACTTGCGTGAGCGACAGCAGCGCTTGATCGTTGATCTTGACATAGCCTTGGTCGAAGGGAATCAGTCCCAGCGTGATTCTGAGCAGCGTGGTTTTTCCGGAGCCGCTCGAGCCGATCAACGCGTGCGTGACGCCTTTGGGGACGGTCAAATTCACGTCGGCGAGGACGAGTCTACCCTCGAAGGTCTTGGATATATTTTGCAGCTCGAGCATGCCGGTATTACGGAAGGTTCGGTTCCACGCCTTCGCCTCGTCGTTTCAGGGCTGAGCCGCAACGACGGCGATTTCGATCTTGAATTCGACGGATGCCAGGTGAGCACTTTGGACCGTGGCACGTGCCGGAGTCTCGCCCTGAACCACCCACGACTGCCATACGCTGTTCATTTCCGCAAAAGTAGCCATGTCGGTGAGCCAAATCGTCGCCGATAACAACCGGCTTTTGTCCGTCTTCGCTTCCGCCAGCAGCGCGTCGATGGAGGCGAGTATCTCTCGCGTTTGGATCGCGACGGTGGGGCCGGCGGCAACTTGCCCCGCCAAGTATACGGTCTTATTGTGGATGACGGCCTGCGACATCCGGGGGCCGGTCTGAATGCGTTTGATCGTCATGATGACTCCGTTTCGGGGTGTGCCTCCAGCGTATACCGGCTATACGATCGATTTGCGATCATTGCAAGTGCGTAATAACTTTGTAAATCTGACAATGGGATCGCGGGGGAGCGTATGGATCTGGGCATTCGCGGACGCACGGCGATCGTCTGTGCATCGAGCCAGGGGCTTGGGCTAGCCTGTGCCCGCGCACTCGCTGAAGCCGGCGTTTCGTTGGTCATCAATGGCCGCAACCGCGCCGCGCTCGATCGATCCGCCGAGGAGATTCGGCGCGCCACCGGCGTGCACGTGACGCCCGTCGCCGCCGACGTATCGACCGTGGAGGGGCAAGAGGCGCTGCTTGCGGCTTGCAGGACGCCCGACATCCTGATCAACAACAACGGCGGCCCGCCGTACCGGGACTTTCGCGAATTGGACCGCCAGGCCCTGCTGAGCGGCGTGACGATGAACATGGTGACGCCGATCGAGCTCATCCAAAGAGTCATCGATTCCATGGCAAAACGTGGATTCGGGCGAATCGTGAACATCACCTCCTCGAGCGTCAAGATGCCCCTCGCAGGACTGGATCTATCGAGCGGCGCGCGGGCCGGGCTCACGGCTTTCGTGGCCGGAGTCGCACGCAATTTCGCGGGCAAGAACGTGACCATCAACGGCCTGTTGCCCGGAAGCTTCGATACGCAGCGCCTGCGCGGCATCTTCGCGGCCGCCTCGAAGAAGACCGGCAAGCCGGAATCGGAGATCGCGGCGCAAGCGGCGGCCGAGATTCCCGCCAAGCGATTCGGCACTCTCGCGGAGTTCGGACAAACCTGCGCGTTTTTGTGCAGCGTCCATGCCTCGTACATCACCGGTCAGAACATTCTTCTCGACGGCGGAGCGTATCCGGGGGCTTTTTGAGGATCAAAAAAATGTACAACCCTTGGCCCCGGAATTTGACCGCACTGGCGCTGCACGGGT
>DATMNF010000118.1:0-16651 GCA_035569355.1 Steroidobacteraceae bacterium | reverse complement strand
CTGCGAGTCGCCACGCTCAAGCTCAGATGCAGCGCCTCAATTTCATTGGGGCTCAGCCACGTCATTCTGGATGAGTCACGGTGCGGGGCTTCATTAGGGCAGGCAGTATACTGTGACGGCAGAACACCTTAAGGATTTGCTAAATGTCGTATTATCGCGCCGTGGCGCAAGCGGGGGCGGCGCCCGAACGTGTCGGTGTATTGGTCGTCAACTTAGGCACACCGGATTCGCTTTCCTACTTCGCCGTGCAGCGCTACCTGCGCGAATTCCTGTCCGACCGCCGCGTAATCGACACCTCCCGCTTGATCTGGCTGCCGCTGCTGTACGGGGTCGTGCTGCCGTTTCGGCCGCTAAGAACGCTGCGCAAATATCGGAAGATTTGGATGCCGGGCGGTTCGCCCCTGGCGGTGTATTCCAGGCGTCTCGCCGAGAAAATCGGCGCGCTGTTGCACGACGATTACGGCGATCGGGTGCGAATCGATCTCGCCATGACCTACGGCAACCCGAGCATCGCCGGCGCCATCCGGTCGTTGGCCGAGCAAAATGTGAGAAAGCTGCTCATCCTGCCACTGTATCCGCAGTACTGTTCTTCGACGACGGGTTCGGTGTTCGATCGTACCAGCGGCGCGCTGCAACGCTGGAGGTGGCTGCCGGAAAGCCGTTTCGTCAACGATTATTACGCCGACGAGGGATATGTCGACGCATTGACGTCGCGAATTGAGCAGCACTGGGCCGAGCTTGGGGAGCGCTCGCATCTGGTGTTCTCCTACCACGGAATTCCGGCTTCCTACGTTGCGCAAGGCGATCCCTACCAGGCGCAAGCCGAAGCCACGACGCGCCTGGTGGCGTCCCGTTTAGGCTTGACGCCGGGCGAATACTCGCATTGCTATCAATCGCGTTTTGGATCCGTGGTTTGGCTGCAGCCCTACACCGAGGACACGCTCGCGGAATTGGCCGCGCGCGGCGTGCGCAAGCTGACCGTCGTCTCGCCGTCGTTTGCAGTGGACTGCCTGGAAACATTGGAAGAGGTCGCCATGGAGTACCGCGACAAGTTCCTGCAATTGGGGGGCGAGCGATTGACGCTGGTGCCGGCCCTGAACGACGACGACCGCCACGCACAGGTCCTGGCGACGATCGTGAAGAAGCAGCTTCGAGGCTGGATGGAGCCACGGTAGGTCGTAGCGGGCTCATTCGTCCCATGCACGCGCGAGAACGGCAGCGACGTCCAGCGGCGCGGCGCTTGCCCCGAATACCGCTCCCCAACCGGAATCGGGGTCCAGCCGCGTCATGCAAAATCCCTCTGCCACGGCTCGCGAAGCTGGATTGGTCGCGCCGCTCAGCAAGACGTTCGCCTGCATGAGGGTGACGAACGCTTGGGTGAAGCGGCGTGCATGCGCCACGGAGAGCGCCGGCGTGTCGAGGGCGGCGAAGCGCTCGAGCGCCGCATCGAAATTGCGGTGCAGTCCCCGCGCCGGGAGAAGCTCGTGAAGCACGACGTCGCGTGTCGCCGCCGATTTGCCGAATGCGCGCAGCACATCCAAACACATGATATTGCCCGATCCTTCCCAGATCGAATTGACCGGCATCTCGCGCGCAATGCGGGCGAGGGGCATCTCCTCGGTGTAGCCGTTGCCGCCCAAGACTTCCATTGCTTCGGCCGCCAATTCGCAGCCGCGCTTGCAAACCCAGAATTTCGCGGCGGAGGTGAGCGCGCGGCGCAACGCGATCTCGCTCTCGGCCTCACTGTCGAAAGCGCGCGCCAGGCGCATCGCCAGCGCGGTGGCG
The DNA here is from genome assembly GCA_035569355.1 of Steroidobacteraceae bacterium. Taxonomy (GTDB): domain Bacteria; phylum Pseudomonadota; class Gammaproteobacteria; order Steroidobacterales; family Steroidobacteraceae; genus Bog-1198. The sequence goes on along the minus strand of DATMNF010000118.1, from coordinate 14,866 downwards.
GCCTCCGATTCGATCGCAATGTCGGCAAGAACGCTTTGCATCAACGGCTGATGAATCAGCAGCTCGCCGAATACCTTGCGGTGGCGTGCGTGATGCATTATCTGCACTACGGCTTGGCGCATCATTCCCGCGGTGCCGATTACGCAGTCGAGGCGCGTGAAGGTGCCCATTTCAAGGATGATCGGAATGCCGCGCCCTTCCTCGCCCATTCCGTGCGCCCAGGCATCGACGAATTCGACTTCGGACGAAGCGTTCGAGCGATTGCCGAGCTTGTCCTTCAAGCGCTGCACATAAATGCCATTGCGTGTGCCATCGGGGAGTCTGCGCGGCATGAAGAAGCAGGATAGGCCGCCCTCCGCCTGCGCCAGCACCAGGTGCGCATCGCACTGCGGCGCCGAGAAGAACCACTTGTGGCCGGTGATGCGGTAGGTACCGTCGGCCGATCGAAGCGCGCGCGACGTGTTGGTGCGTACGTCGGAGCCGCCTTGCTTTTCGGTCATGCCCATGCCGATCAGTCCGCCCCGCTTGTGTTCGATGGGGATGTCGCGCGGATCGTATTCTCGCGTAACGATGCGCGGCACCCAATCGCGCGCAAGCCACGCATCCCGCCGCATCGCCGCGACTGCGCCATAGGTCATGGTCGTCGGACAGAGCGTGCCGCACTCCACCTGCGCCTGCATCAGATAGCCCGCTGCACGCGCGGCGTGCGCGCCCGCAATGCCGCGGCCATCGGCGCGCGCCCATGGGCTGGCGTGATAGCCGCGCTCGGCAATGCCCTGCATCAAGCTGTGCCAGGAAGGATGAAATTCGATCGAGTCGATGCGCTCGCCCCGCACATTAAACGAATGTAATACTGGCGGATTGCGATTGGCGAGGCGGGCGTCCTCGAGGATGGCCGTCGTGCCGAGCACCGCGCCGGCCCTTACGAGGTCAGGAACCGCTGCCCCCGCGCCTTCACGGCGCACCGCCTCTTGTAGGGCTAGGTCGGTGGTGAATACGTTGTATTCCCCGAGGGGCGGTGTTTGGTTGAAAACGGTCTGGGTGGATTGCATGGCGATCCCGCGACACGGTGGAAGGGCACTATTGCGCCAAATACGCCAGGAATGCTAGATTCCGAGCCAATGTGCGCTTCAACCCGCAAGTTATTCGCTGCCCGTTGCGGTTTTCCGCCGATGGGTTCGCTTGCCCTGCTGCTGCGCCGCTAGGCGCCACCAATCCTGCGCTAACGGTCGGCGCTTACAAGACCGGATAAATCTGAAAGTAGCGCCGGGCTCAAATGGCGCTTGAGATCAGCCGTACAGCGCGAGCGAGAAGAACACCATGTTGCGTAATCCGTCGACCAAGTATCGTCCGTTTGCCCCCATTGACCTGAGCGATAGGACCTGGCCTAGCCGCGTCATCGGCACTCCGCCCGTGTGGTGCAGCGTTGACCTGCGCGATGGCAACCAGGCGCTGATCGAGCCCATGGACGCGGCCCGCAAACGGCGCATGTTCGACATGCTGGTGAAAATCGGCTTCAAGGAGATAGAGGTCGGATTTCCCGCAGCGTCGCAAACCGATTTCGATTTCGTGCGTGAGATCATCGAGCAGAATCTGGTGCCGGATGACGTCACCATCCAAGTATTGACTCAGGCTCGCCCGGAACTCATTGCGCGCACCTATGAGTCGCTGAAGGGCGCGCGCCGCGCCATCATGCATGTATACAACTCGACTTCGGCGGCTCAGCGTCGCGTGGTGTTTCGCCTCGACCGCGCGGGCATCATCGATATTGCGGTGCGTGGCGCCACGGCGGTACGCGAACATGCGCTGCGCGAGCGCGGTACGGAATGGATATTCCAGTACAGCCCCGAAAGCTTCACCGGTACGGAGCTCGACTTTGCCGTCGAGATCTGCGATGCGGTCAATGCCGTATGGGAGCCGACTCCGCAGCACCCATCAATAGTGAATTTGCCGGCCACCGTTGAAATGGCCACACCCAACATCTATGCCGATCAGATCGAATGGTTCCTGCGGCATATCGGGCGGCGCGATTCCCTCATCTTGAGTGTGCATCCGCACAATGACCGCGGCACCGCGGTGGCGGCCGCGGAGCTGGCCGTGATGGCTGGCGCGGAGCGCATCGAGGGCACCTTGTTTGGCAATGGAGAGCGGACCGGCAATGTCGACATTGTAACCTTGGCCCTTAACCTTTATTCGCAAGGTGTTGATCCAAAACTTGATTTTGCAAATATCAATGAGGCGGCGCGCTGCGCGGAAGCCTGCAACCAACTACCTATCCACCCGCGCCATCCCTACGTAGGAGACCTCGTTTTCACGGCGTTCTCAGGTTCCCATCAGGATGCGATCAAAAAGGGCTTGGCTGCCAGAAGCGATGCGGATATCTGGGACGTCCCATATTTGCCCGTCGACCCCTCGGATCTCGGCCGCTCCTACGACTCGATCATTCGTGTGAATAGCCAATCCGGCAAGGGCGGGGTGGCGTATTTGTTGGAGCGCGACTATCAGCTGGTGATGCCGCGCCGCTTGCAGATCGAGTTCAGCCAGGTCGTACAGGCGGCTGCAGATATCACGGGTAAAGAATTGACGTCGCAAGAGTTATGGAACCTTTTTGAAAGCGAGTACCTGACTCCGCGTGCGCCTTATGCGTACCGCTCCCACCAGCTCGCGGCATCGACCGATGGTGCAGACAGCGAGCGTATCACCCTGCAGGTTGAGCAAGCGGGGCGACCGGAGACTTGGCACGGGCAGGGATCTGGGCCTATCGACGCCGTGGTCAATGCCTTTGCGCTGCCATTCGACGTACTTTCATATGAAGAGCATTCTCGCGGCCAAGGAAGCGCCGCCAAGGCGGTGTCCTACATCGAGATCACCACCCGGTCCCGTAGGACCTTGTTTGGCGCCGGTATGCACCCCAATATCATTACGGCGTCCTTGTTGGCGGTTTTCTCGGCGGTAAACCGGGCTGTTGCCCTGGAGGCGCTGCCTGAGCGCGCAGCCGAGGCTCGCACCGGTACCTGAACGGCACGACGGCGCACGGCATCGGTCCATCAGACGGCGTCAGGCCGACCGCGGCTTTTGGTCGTGCTAGTTGAATGGCGGGCAGAATCGGCTATAGTGCGCAACTTCATGACTTGAGCAGATCGATCCCATTGATTTCAAGGGCTTTTCTCGAACAATGAGCGAACGCGAAGACGAACATTTTGACATCGACGATGAGTTTCTCGGGGAAGCCGAGGAATCGCACGACTTCGATCCCTTGTTGGAACGCGCGGAGCGGCGCCCGAAAGCCCCTGCCGTCGGCAAACGCGGCAAGGCGGCTTGGAGCCGGGTGGAAGACGTACTCGCCGAGCGCCAGTTAGAAAAAGAACTGCGCGACATATTCGAAGACGACTAGCGAGCTCTCCGAGGCTCGCGCCCCGTGCTGCAAAATAGTCAAGCTTGGGTCGTGCTCAAGTTCGGCGGCACCAGCGTGTCGTCGGCCGCCAATTGGCACAACATCGCCGGCGTGCTGCGGGCGCGAATGGCCGCTTCCTTGCGACCGGTGATCGTTCATTCCGCGCTCTCCGGCATCACCGATCGCCTCGAGTCGCTGTTGGCGGCGGCGGTTGCCGGAACGCACTCGCGGGCTCTTGAGCAAATCGACGCGGCGCACCGCAATCTCGCAAAGGCACTCGGCATCGTGCCAAGCCCGCTGTTCGAACGTTTCATGATAGAGCTTCAGACCCTCGCGCACTCGGCGGCGGACAGCCGTGAGATCAGCGATGGTCTGCGCGCCCGCGTCATGGCGATGGGTGAGCTCCTCGCCACCGCTTTGGGGGCGACGTTCTTGAATGCCCAGGGAATCAAGACGGCATGGGCGGACGCGCGCCAGGTGCTGCGCGCCGATTCGCGGCCGGGCGCCACCGTCAAAGCCGGATTGTTATCGGCCACCTGTGATTTCGCGCCGGACACAGGATTGCAGGACTCCTGGCGCGCGCTTGATCAGGTGGTGATAACCCAAGGCTTCATCGCAGCGAACGACGCCGGCGAAACCGTGCTGCTGGGCCGTGGCGGATCAGACACCTCGGCAGCGTATTTTGCGGCCAAATTGAGTGCGGTGCGCCTCGAAATATGGACCGATGTGCCGGGGATGTTCAGCGCCAATCCGCGTGCCGTGCCCACCGCAAGGCTGCTTCGCGCCTTGCATTACGATGAAGCCCAGGAGATTGCCAGCAACGGCGCGAAGGTCTTGCATCCGCGATGCGTCCTGCCGCTCCGGCACTACAAGATTCCACTGCATGTATACGCGACGCAGGCGCCGGAACTGGAGGGCACGATCGTCTCCGCGAATGTTGCCGACAGCGCAGCCCAAGTCAAAGCGATCGCCATCAAAAAAGGGATCACGTTGGTCTCGATGGAAAGCCCGGGCATGTGGCATCAGGTGGGGTTTCTGGCAGATGCGTTTCAGATCTTCAAACGGGAAGGCTTGTCGGTTGACCTCGTTTCGACGTCCGAGACGAATGTCACCGTGTCCTTGGATCCGACCGCCAACACCTTGGATTCGGCGGCGCTCGACCGCTTAACCTCGGCGCTCGAGAGTCTTTGCCGCGTGGAGATTCTCGGACCATGCGCGAGTTTGAGTTTGCTGGGCCATAACATCCGCGGCATCTTGCACGAGCTGGGCTCGGCGTTCGAGTTGTTCCAGGACCAGAAGATTTATTTGGTGACTCAGGCCGCCAATGACCTGAATTTCACCTTTGTGATCGACGAGGCGCAGGGCGATCGTTTGGTGCAGCAGCTGCACGAGCGTCTGATCCAGGGCATCGGCTCGGATCGGGTACTGGGACCCACCTGGCAGCAGCTGTTCTCGGATGAAAAAGGTGCTGCGCCTCCCGTGAACTGGTGGGAGAAACCGCACAGGCGCCGCCGATTGATCGAGATCGCGGCGCGCGAGTCGGCCGCTTACGTCTACGACGCAGAGGCCTTGGACCAGGCCGTCGAGGCGCTGCAACGCGTGAAATCGGTGAAGCGCTGGGCCTACGCCATGAAAGCCAATTGGCACCCCCAGATACTGCGGCGGGTGTATGCAGCGGGGTTGACCCTGGAATGCGTATCGCAGGGCGAGCTCGAGCACGCGTTCGCCTGCGTCCCCGATCTCGATCCCGAACGGGTATTGTTCACCCCCAATTTCGCGCCGCGCGCCGAATACGAATACGGCTTCGCCAAAGGCGTGCACGTCACACTGGACAATCTTTATCCCCTCAAGATGTGGCCGGATGTGTTTCGCGACCGCGACATCTTCCTGCGCATCGATCCGGGATTTGGACGCGGGCATCACCAACACGTGCGCACGGGAGGGGTCCACTCTAAATTCGGTGTGCCGATCGAAGAGGCGGACGAGTTGGTTGAATTGACGATGAGCGCCGGGGTACGGGTCACCGGTCTGCACGCGCACACCGGCAGCGGCATTTTGGATGTAGCCAATTGGACCGAAACCGGGTCCCTCCTGGCGGGCTTGGCGGCGCGGTTCCCGCATGTCGCCGTAATCGACTTGGGCGGCGGTATCGGCGTCCCCGAGCAATTGGGTCAGGCGGAGCTCGACTTCGGCGCGCTCGATCGGGGCGTCGGCGAATTGTCGAGAAGCTTTCCACGCATCGAGTTTTGGATGGAGCCCGGCCGGTTTTTGGTGGCGAAGGCGGGGGTACTCGTAGCGTTGGTGACGCAGCTCAAGGGTAAGGGCGATGTCCAGTATGTGGGCATCGCGACGGGCATGAATTCCTTGATTCGCCCGGCCCTGTACGGCGCGCATCACGACATCCGCAATCTGACGCGCCTCGAGGAGCCGATGAGCCATCGCGTCAATGTCGTCGGACCGATCTGCGAAACGGCGGATCAGCTCGGGATCGATCGCTGGCTGCCGCTGACCCAAGAGGGAGACGTGCTTCTCATTGCCAACTGCGGCGCCTACGGCTATGCCATGGCGTCGAATTATAATCGGCGGCCTCCCGCGGCTGAGTTTATGATCGAGTCATGAAACAAGTCGGCATCATCGGTTGGCGCGGCATGGTGGGGTCGGTGCTTCTCGGCAGAATGCGCGAGGAAAAGGACTTCGACCTAGTCGCGCCGACGTTCTTCAGCACGTCCCAGGCCGGTTCGGCCGCTCCCGACATCGGCGCCGCGGCCGGCGGAGGGCATGCCGAGGTGCGGGATGCCGATGACCTCGTCTCGCTCGCCAAGCTTCCAATCATCATCAGCGCGCAGGGCGGCGATTATACGGAACGCGTGCATCCGCGCTTGCGCGCGGCGGGCTGGCAGGGTTATTGGATCGACGCCGCCTCCACACTTCGCATGCAGAAGAATGCCGTGATCGTCTTGGATCCCGTGAATCTGGCCGTCATGCAGGCGGCACGCGAACGGGGCTTGAAGGATTTCATCGGCGGCAACTGCACCGTATCCCTGATGCTGATGGCGGTGGGCGGATTGCTGCGGGCGGGTGTGGTCGAGTGGATCACCGCCATGACCTATCAGTCGGCATCCGGCGCCGGCGCAAAGCACATGCGCGAATTGCTTGACCAGATGGGTGCATTGCATCGTGCGGCATCTTCGCTGCTCCGGGATCCTGCTTCCGGCATTCTCGAGATCGATCGTGCGGTGAGCGCCGCCCTGGCGAGCCCCGAGTTTCCCCGCTCACAATTCGGCGCGCCGCTCGCGGCGAGCTTGATTCCCTGGATCGACAAGGATTTGGGCAACGGTCAGAGCCGGGAGGAATGGAAGGCAAGCGCCGAAGCGAACAAGATCATGGGATCGGAGGCCGCTCCTGTACCGGTCGAGGGAATTTGCGTTCGGGTCGGCGCGATGCGCTGCCACTCGCAAGCGCTGACGATCAAGTTGAAGAGGGATTTGCCGCTCGCGGAGATCGAACAATTGCTCGCCGGCGCCAACCCTTGGGTGCGCGTGATACCGAATGACCGCGAGTCCTCGATTCGGGAGCTCTCGCCGGCCGCGGTCAGCGGGCGTATGAACATCCCCATCGGCCGCTTGCGCAAGCTTGCAATGGGTGGAGAGTATCTCTCCGCCTTTACTGTTGGGGACCAGCTGCTGTGGGGCGCAGCGGAGCCGCTGCGCCGGACTATGCGATTCCTACTTCCGCATGTGTGAGTAGGTGAATCGGCACCGATTTGACGCGCCAAATGTCCGCACAGTATTCGCCTACGGTGCGATCCGACGAGAATTTTCCGCTGCGGGCGGCATTCAGGATCGACATGCGCGTCCAGTGCTCGGGTTGACCGTAGGCCGCGGACACCCGGGCCTGACATTCGATGTACGACTGGAAGTCCGCCAGCAACAGGTAGGGGTCGTCGTTCAGTAAGCCGTCGATCAGCGGGCGAAACAGTTCCGTGTCGCCGCCGGAGAAGAAGCCGCTGCGGATGAGATCGATCACGCCGCGCAGTTCCTGATTGGCATTGTAATAGTCCATCGGCCGATATCCCTGCCTCTTCAGGGCAAATACTTCCGCCGCGCTCAATCCGAACAGAAAGAAATTATCGGCGCCGACCTGCTCGCGGATCTCGATGTTGGCACCGTCGAGCGTGCCTACCGTGACCGCTCCGTTCATCGCGAACTTCATGTTGCCGGTGCCGGACGCCTCCTTGCCCGCCATGGAGATCTGTTCCGACAGATCCGCGGCCGGGTACACCCTTTGACCATTGGTCACGTTGAAGTTGGGCAGAAACACCATTTTCAATCGGTCTCGGACATCCGGGTCGCGATTGACGACTTCGCCGACCGCGGTGATGAGCTTGATCATGAGCTTGGCGAGATGATATCCGGGCGCTGCCTTGCCGCCGAAGACGAACGTGCGAGGATGCACCTCGAACGAGGGATTCGCCTTGATGCAGTTATACAGCCGAACGATGTGCAGAACCTGCAAATGCTGTCTCTTGTATTCGTGAATGCGCTTGACTAGGACGTCGAAGATCGACGTCGGGTCGATGACGACGCCGGTGCGCTGCAAGGCGAGGGAGGCGAACTCCTGCTTGTTGTGTTGCTTGATCTCGCGCCAGCGGGCGCGAAATTCGGGGTTTTCGGCCAGCGGTTCCAGGCCCCGCAGCAACGCCAGATTCTTGATCCAGTCCGTGCCGATGTGCTCCGAGATGAGGCTGGAAAGCTGCGGGTTCGACAGCACCATCCAGCGGCGCGGCGTCACGCCGTTGGTCTTGTTGCTGAACTTCTCCGGCCACAACTCATAGAAGTCCTTCAAGACATCGCGCTTGAGAAGTTCCGAATGCAGCTCCGCCACGCCATTGATCGCGTGGCTGCCCACGCAGGCGAGGTGTGCCATGCGTACAAAGCGCTCGCCGCTTTCGTCGATCAACGACATCCGGGCGATGCGCGCTTCGTCGTCGCGAAAGCGATTGCGCACTTCTTCCAGGAATTCGGCGTTGATTACTTGAATGATTTGCAGATGCCGCGGCAACACGCGGCCGAAAATATCCAGCGGCCAGCGTTCCAACGCCTCCGGCAACAAGGTGTGATTGGTGTAGCCGAAAGTTCGGGTGGTGATCTTCCACGCCTCCGCCCATGCGAGCTGCGACTCATCGACCAGAAGACGCATCAACTCGGCAATGCCGATCGCAGGATGGGTATCGTTGAGTTGCACCGCAAACTTCACGTGGAACTGGTCGACGGGCAGCGCCTGAGTGCGCAGGATGCGCAGCATGTCCTGCAAGGAACACGACACGAAGAAATACTGCTGTTCGAGCCGCAGCTCCTTGCCGCGCAGCTGCTCATCGTTGGGGTAGAGCACCTTGCTCAGGTTCTCGGATGCCACTCTTTGGTTGACGGCGCCGTAGTAATCGCCGCTGTTGAAGATTGCGAAATCAAAGGACTCGGGCGCTTCGGAGCGCCACAGCCGCAGCGTATTTGCGGTGTTCGTGTGGTAGCCGAGGATGGGGGTATCGTAGGGCACGCCGATGACGGTCTTTTGCGGTATCCAGCGCACCCGCGGCCGATTCTGCACATCGACATAGTGTTCGGTCGTGCCGCCGAGCTTGACCCCCACGGCCCATTCGGGCCGCACCAACTCCCACGGGTTGCCGAAACGCAGCCACTTGTCCGCCTTCTCAACCTGCCACCCGTCGACGATATCCTGATGAAAAATTCCGAATTCGTAGCGGATGCCGTAGCCGACGGCGGGCACCTCGAGCGTCGCCAAGGAATCGATGAAGCATGCCGCCAAGCGGCCGAGCCCGCCATTGCCGAGTCCGGGTTCTTCTTCTTGCTGCAGCAACTCCTCGAAGTCGAGTCCCAGTTCGGTCATGCACTGCTTGACCCGATCGAAGATCCCGAGATTGATGAGGTTGTTGCCGAGGTGAGGTCCCATCAGGAACTCGGCCGACAAGTACGCCACGGTGCGTGACGCCTGCGCGGTGTACGCGGCCGCCGTACTGATCCAGCGCTGCAGCATGCGGTCGCGCACCGCAAAACTAAGCGCCATGTAGTAGTCGTTCTTGGTTGCAAGGGCCGGAAACTTGCCCTGCACGTAGAATAAATCGTCCAGGAAGGAATTCTTGAGCGCCTCCTTATTGAGCGCAGTGCGATCCTCTTCGCCTTCCACCGAACGCACGGCGGACTTTTCCTTGAGCGACCATTTCATGGGGACCAGACCACCTCGACCGGCGTGCGCGACTGCCGCAGCACGGCGCGCACCGGCATGTCTTCCTCAGGCCCGGCACCACTTGCCGCAGTGTAGGTACGCCACTTCGTTTCGCCGTTGATCAGCACCACGACCCGCCGCGAATCGAGCAGCGCGGACAAATTCAAGCTGAGCCGTGGTTGCGGCGGGACGGGAGACCACATGCCGACGCATCCGGCGGCGGCGGAAGCATTCAGAGCGCTCGGCAGGTTCGGTGAGCCAGGGAATAATGACGCCGTGTGCCCATCGTCGCCCATGCCCAGCACGACCGCATCGAACGGCCGCGGGACGCGTGCAAAAGTCTCCCAAGCGGACACGGCGCCGAGATCCGGGGTCGGCGCCGCATTCTTGAGGCCCAGGAAGCGGGCGGAAGCGGCCTGATCTTTCAGCAAGACGTCGCGCACCAAGCGCTCGTTGCTTCCGGCATCCTCCGGGGCAACCCAACGCTCGTCGGCGAGGGCGATGCAGACATGGCTCCAGTCGAGCGTCTGCATGCGCAGTTTCTCGAACAATCTCACCGGTGAGCGGCCGCCGGAAACGACCAAACTCGCGAGCCCGCGCGCTCCGATCGCCGCTATGAGAATGGCCGCGATTTGCAACGCGAGCTCGTGCGACAGAGTGTCCAGGTCCGGGTAGCGCCGAACGGTCGGTTCAGAGTTCATCATGCCACGCATATCCGTCGCGCCCTATCATTGCGCTGGAGGCCGCAGGCCCCCAACTGCCCGCGATATAAACCTTCGGCCGTTCGTCGTATTGTTCCCAGCCGGCCCGTATGGGATCTATCCATCCCCATGCCGCGTCGAGCTCATCTCGGCGCATGAATAAGGTGAGATTTCCCTTCACAGTGTCCATTAGTAGCCGCTCATACGCGTCCAAGCTCCTGGTTTTGAATGTTTCCCCCAAGTCGAGCGCCAGGCTCACCGGCTTCAACCGCATCCCTTCGCCCGGGTTCTTGGCGAGTATCGTCATGGTAATGCTTTCGTCCGGTTGCAGGCGAATGACCAACTCGTTCGCCGTGCGCGCGGTGGGGGGCATCTCGAAAATCGGATGGGGCACTTCGTCGAAGGTTACGACGAGCTCCGTGATGCGGTCCTGCAGACGCTTGCCGGTGCGCAAATAAAACGGCACACCCGCCCAGCGCCAGGTATCGATTTCGACCTTGAGCGCCGCGAACGTCTCCGTGCTGCTGTCCGGTGCGATGTCAGCCTCCTCGAGGTAGCCCGGCACCGGCACGCCCCGAACCGCACCAGCCTTGTATTGACCGCGCACCGTTTTGGTGAGCACGTCGCGATCGCGCAGCGGACGCATCGCGCGCAGCACCTTGAGCTTTTCGTCGCGGACGGCGTCCGGATCGCTGCTGGCCGGCGGCTCCATGGCCATGATGCAAAGCAATTGCAATAGATGGTTCTGCACCATGTCGCGCAGCGCGCCGGTCTTGTCGTAGAAGTGGCCGCGCCGTTCCACGCCCAATTCCTCGGCTACGGTAATCTGCACGTGCTTCACCAATCCCCGGCGCCAGAGGGGTTCGAACAATGCATTTCCAAAGCGCAGCGCCATGAGGTTTTGCACCGTTTCCTTGCCCAAGTAGTGATCGATGCGATAAATCTGTCTCTCGGCGAATACCGCCCCGACTTCGGCATTGATGGCGTCGGCGGATTGAGTGTCGTGCCCCAGCGGCTTCTCCAGTACCACCCTCGATAAGGGAGTCACGACATTGACCTTGGCCAAATTCCGGCAAATCACGGAGAACAGATTGGACGCCGTGGAAAAGAAGAATACGCGGATGACTTCCTCGCGGCCCTGCAATAGCGTGCGCAACGCCGCGTAGCCGTCCTCGCTCTCCGCATCCAGCTTGACGTAGTCGAGCAAGCCGCTGAAGGCCGCCCATCGCGGCGCATCGAATTCCTTGCCGAGAAATTCGCGGCACGCGCATTCGGCTTGAAACACGTATTCACTGCGCGCGAGCGGCCTGCGCGCGACGCCGAATATGCGCGACTGCGCGGACACCTGCCCGGCCGCAAAGCGGCGGTACAGCGCGGGCAGCAGCTTGCGCGTCACCAGATCTCCGGTGCCGCCGAAAAGCAACATGTCGAAAGTCGGAAGTACCGCCACGGACGAATTCCCTTACCTGCTGTGCGGGCAGCGTAGCAGTTGCGGATGCATTCTGTTAAGTCTTGGGCTCAGTCACCGCGATCGTCATGGCGCCGTTCGAGTTCCGCGACGACCTGGGACAAGGAAAGCCCCTTGACCTTGAGCAGTAACAGCATGTGATACAGAAGATCCGCCGCCTCGCCGACGATTTCCGGGTCGGACTGCGCAACGCCCGCCAGCGCCAGTTCGAGGCCCTCCTCGCCGACCTTCTGCGCGATGCGCCGAGTGCCCGCCGCCACAAGCTTGGCGGTGTAGCTGCCCGCGGGACGCGCGGCGATTCGCTGTGCGATCACCTCTTCGAGAGATCCCAAGAACGCCAGTTGCTGAGCAGCCGATTGGGGCGGGCTCTCGCCCCAGCAGGTGGGCGTGCCTGTATGGCAGACCGGGCCTGCGGGTTCGGCCAAGATCAGCAACGTGTCGGCGTCGCAGTCGGCTGCGATTCCCTTGAGCTCGAGGAAGTGCCCGGATGTCTCGCCCTTGGTCCATAGGCGGCCCTTGGTGCGGCTCCAAAAGGTCACGCGGCCCGTGGTCTGCGTTGCGGCGAGCGCCTCGCGGTTCATGTATCCGAGCATGAGCACCGCGCCGCTGAGCGCGTCTTGCACGATGGCGGGCAACAGGCCGTCGCCCTTGCCCCAATCAAGGCTCAGCATTGGGTCTGGTTTTTGCGCTTCCGTCACGGCCGTACCTCGATGCCTGCGCTGCGCAGCCGGCGTTTCAACGCGGGAATCGCAATCTCGCCAGAATGGAACACGCTTGCGGCGAGAGCCGCATCGACGTGGGCCGTCCGAAACACATCGGTGAAGTGTTCCGCCGACCCCGCGCCGCCCGAAGCGACCAGCGGCACGCGGCAGACCTCGCGTAGTGCACGCAGTTGGACGATGTCGTAGCCCTGGCGCACGCCGTCGCTCGACATGCAATTGAGCACGATCTCGCCGGCGCCGCGCCGCTGCGCCTCGATAACCCAATCGATGGTGCTGCGGGACGTATCGCGGGTGCGCAGCGCGTCGCCGGTGAATTGTTGCACGCGATAGCCCGTCTCGAAGGTCTGGCTGTCCACGCCCACCACGACGCACTGGGCGCCGAATCGCTCGCTCAGGGCGTTGATCAAATCGGGATTGTCCAGGGCGGGCGAATTGACCGATATTTTTTCGGCACCGGACGCCAGCACTTCTTCGGCCTGCGCCACCGAGCGAATGCCGCCGGCCACGCAGAACGGAATATCGAGCGTGCGAGCTACTCGCGTCACCCAGGATCGATCCACCGAGCGCTCTTCGGGGCTCGCTGAAATATCGTAGAACACCAGTTCGTCCGCGCCCTCGTCGCGGTAACGAGCCGCAAGTTCCAGTATATCGCCGACCACGCGATGATCGCGAAAGCGCACGCCCTTGACCACCCGGCCATCGCGAACGTCCAAGCAGGGGATTATGCGTTTGGCAAGAATGGCTGCAACTCCTCGGCTGGAATGAGCTCTTCGAGCAAAGCCTTGCCGCTGACGGCGGCGGCCGCCCCGGCTGCGCTCAGAGCGCGCAAATCGCGTGCGTCGCGGATGCCGCCCGAGGCCTGCCACTGGATGTGCGGAAAGCGACTCGCGGCCTCGCGATAAAGCGCGATGTTCGGGCCGTTCAAGGCCCCATCGCGCCCGACATCCGTGCACAAGACGTGCAACAGCGGCGAACCGCTGAAATTCTCCAGCGCACTCCACAGCGACAGCTCGGACTGGCGCTGCCATCCATGAGTCGCGACTCGCGGAATGCCGTCATCGCCCAGCCGCACGTCGAAAGCCAGCGTCATGCGCTCGGGGCCAACGCGTTCGAGCCAGCTTCGTACCTCTCCGACTCGAGTGATCGCCGCGCTGCCGATCACCACCCGGGCGACGCCGAGATCCAGCGTCTGCGAAATCGCGGCGATCGCGCGCAATCCTCCGCCCACCTGCAACTTGATGGCCTTCTGCGCAGCAAGTTGCGCGATGATCGCGCGATTGCGGGCAGTGCCGAGCGTGCCGTCCTTGGCGCCGTCCAGATCCACGACGTGCAGCCAATCGGCTCCCAGCGCGAGGTATTTCTCGAGCAGCGACTTGGGCTCCGCACGGTAGCGGGTTTCGGCGGCAAAATCGCCGTGCAGCAGCCGCACGCAATGTCCGGCCTTTAAATCGATGGCGGGAATGAGACGCACGCGGGGCTAGTTCCTGTCGTCGTTGATCGCCACGAAATTTTGCAGCAGGCGGGCGCCGACGGCAGCGGATCGCTCGGGGTGGAATTGCGTGCCGTAGAAATTCTGCCACTGCACACAAGCGCTGAAGGTCGCGCCGTAGTCGGTGCTCGCAAGCGTCGCGGCGCTTGGCTCGAGCGCATAGCTGTGCACGAAGTAGGCGTAATCGCCGTCGGCGATCCCCGCGAGCAGTGCGCAAGGGCGGCGAACATCCAGGGTGTTCCACCCCATGTGCGGCACCGGACGCTCGGGCGCGGGCGTGAGGCGAGAGGCGCGCCCGGGAATGATTCCCAGGCATTCGGTGTCGCCTTCCTGCGAGGCCTCATACAACAACTGCATGCCCAGGCAAATACCGAGCACCGGCTGGCGCAGGCCGCGAATCACGTCGGCGAGGCCGCTCTGCCGCAGCCTCGACATGGCGTCCGCCGCGGCGCCCACTCCGGGCAGAATGACGCGGCTTGCGCCGCGGATCTCCTCCGGATGCGCCGACACGCAGCAGGCGACTTCGAGGCGCTCCAAGGCGAACCGCAGCGAGGCGATGTTCGCGCCGCCGCTGGCAACGATCACTACCTGCCGCCCGCTCACAACGCGCCCTTGGTGCTCGGCAGGTCCCGGCCTTCGAGCCGAATTGCTTGCCGCAGGCTTCTGCCTACGCCCTTGAAACAGGACTCGATCATATGGTGGGAATTCTCCCCGCGCACGCTGATGTGGAGCGCCGCTCCCAGTGCCTCCGCCAGGGAGCGGAAGAAATGCGGGACCAGTTCTGTCGGCAACTCGCCGACCCGCTCGCGGTTGAAGCGTCCATCCCAGACGAAGAACGGCCGGCCCGAAATG
>DATMNF010000117.1:0-7160 GCA_035569355.1 Steroidobacteraceae bacterium | reverse complement strand
GATCCGCATGTGGGCCTGTTGCACCGCGCGACCGAGAAGCTCGCTGAGAGCAAGCCCTTCAATCAGTCGATCGGCTACATGGACCGGCTCGACTATGTGTCGATGATGTGCAACGAGCACGCCTACGTCATGGCCATCGAGAAGCTATTGGGCATAGAGCCGCCGCTGCGCGCGCAATACATCCGCGTCATGTTCGATGAGATCACGCGGATCCTAAATCATCTGATGTGGCTGGGTTCGCATGGGCTCGACATCGGCGCCATGACGGTGTTCCTCTACTGCTTTCGCGAGCGCGAGGATCTGATGGACTGCTACGAGGCGGTATCGGGCACGCGCATGCACGCCACTTATTACCGCCCGGGCGGGGTGTACCGGGATTTGCCGGATTCGATGCCGAAGTACCAGTACTCCGAGTGGCGCAGCAAGAAAGACGTGGACCGCCTCAACGCACGGCGCTCCGGCGGCCTGTTGGATTTCATCGCGGACTTCACCAAGCGCTTTCCGGCATGCATCGACGAATACGAAACCCTGCTCACCGACAACCGCATCTGGAAGCAGCGCACGGTGAACATCGGTGTGGTGACCCCCGAACGGGCGATGCAGTTGGGATTTTCGGGCCCGATGCTGCGTGGCTCGGGCATCGAGTGGGACTTGCGCAAGAAGCAGGCTTATGACGTCTACGACCGGTTGGATTTCGACATTCCCGTGGGCGTCAACGGCGACTGCTACGACCGGTACCTCGTACGGATCGAGGAGTTGCGCCAGTCGACGCGCATCATCGATCAGTGCATCGCGTGGCTCAAGGCAAATCCCGGTCCCGTCATGCTCGATGACCGCAAGGTGCGGCCGCCGCGCCGCGAAGAGATGAAGGACGACATGGAATCCTTGATCCACCATTTCAAGCTCATGACGGAAGGCTACTGCGTGCCGGAAGGCGAGACCTACGCCGCGGTGGAGGCGCCCAAGGGCGAGCTTGGGGTGTACTTGGTGTCCGATGGGGCCAACAAGCCATATCGGTTGAAAGTGCGCGCGCCGGGCTTCTCGCATCTCGCGTCGCTCGATGAAATGGTACGTGGGCACATGCTCGCGGACGTGGTGGCGGTCATCGGCACTCAAGACATCGTTTTCGGCGAGATCGACCGATGAGCGCGCAGCTATCCGCGCACGTACGCGAAGAGATCGATCGCTGGGTGGCGAAGTTTCCGCCCGACCGCAAACGTTCCGCGGTGATTTCGGCGCTGCATGCCGCCCAGCACGAGAATCACGGGTTCTTGACCGTCGACATCATGGATGCGGTGGCCGAGTATCTGGGGCTGCCGCCCATCCAGGTGTACGAGGTGGCGACGTTCTACTCGATGTTCGAAACCAAGCCCGTGGGCCGTCACCACGTGTCGGTGTGCACGAATATCTCGTGCATGCTGCGCGGCGCGCAGGATGTGGTCGATCATGTCGAGAAGAAGCTCAAGATCAAGACGGGCGAGAGCACGCCGGACGGGCGAATATACTTGAAGCGCGAAGAGGAGTGCCTCGCGGCCTGCACCGGAGCTCCCATGATGATGGTCGATCACGTCTTCCATGAGCACTTGACGCCCGAGAGCATCGATAAAATTCTGGATGAACTGACCTGAGCGGAGCTTAAGCGGATGGCTTACGAGCAGAACCTGGTGTTGTTTGAGGCGCTTCAGCACGAGCGCCCGTGGACGCTCGAAGGCTACCGTCAATTCGGCGGCTATGAGGCCTGGGAGAAGATCCTGCGCGAGCAAACGCCGCGCGAGAAGATCATCGAGGAAGTCAAAGCCTCGGGCCTGCGCGGCAGAGGCGGCGCGGCATTTCCCATGGGCGTGAAATGGAGCTTCATGCCGCGCACCTCGCCGGTACAGAAGTACGCGGTGTGCAATTCGGACGAATCCGAGCCTGGCACCTGCCACGACCGCGATATCCTTCGCTATAACCCGCATTCGGTCATCGAGGGCATGGCGATCGGCGGCTATGCGATGACGGCCACGGTGGGCTACAACTATATCCGCGGCGAATTTCTGGGCGAGCCGATCCCGCGTTTCGAGGCCGCCTTGGCCGAAGCCTACGCCGCGGGACTGCTCGGCAAGAACATTCTCGGCAGCGGCGTGGATTTCGATCTGCACATGTTCATCGGCGCGGGCGCCTATATCTGCGGCGAGGAGACGGCACTGCTCGAGTCTCTCGAGGGCAAGCCGGGTAAGCCGCGTTTCAAGCCGCCGTTCCCGGCGAATTTTGGATTGTTCGGAAAGCCCACCACCATCAACAATACGCAGAGTTTTGCGTCCGTGCCGACCATCATGCGCAAGGGGGCCGCGTGGTTTGCCGGATTGGGACCCGTGAATTCGGGCGGCACCATTATTTTTTCCGTGTCGGGGCATGTCGAGAAGCCGGGCAATTTCGAATTGCCGATGGGCATTCCTTTCAAGGAGCTGATGCAGATCGCCGGCGGGGTCTGGAAGGGACGCAAACTGAAGGCGGTAATTCCCGGCGGCTCGTCCGTTCCGGTGGTGCCGGCGGACGTGATGTGGTCGGTCAATATGGACTACGATTCGATGAAGAAGGCCGGCTCGTCGATCGGCACGGGCGCCGTGATCGTCATGGATGAGAGCACTTGCATGGTGCGCGCGCTCGAGCGCTTGGCGCGCTTCTATATGTCCGAATCCTGCGGCCAATGCACGCCCTGCCGCGAGGGCACGGGCTGGCTCGATAGGATGCTGAAGCGAATCATGGCGGGCCAGGGCAGAAGCGAGGACCTCGGCCTGCTGCTCGATGTCGCCAACCGTATCGAGGGTCACACCATCTGCGCGCTGGGCGATGCCGCTGCATGGCCGGTGCAGAGTTTCCTCAAGCACTTCAAGCACGAATTTCAATACATGATCGAGCATAAGGGCCGCTCGATAGTCGAGGGCCAGGCATCGGACGGCGCGTCGGCCGCGGCCGTCGCGGCGTAGGACCAACGATGAGCGACGATACGGTCAATATCGAAGTCAACGGGGTGCCGCTCAAAGCCCGCAAGGGTCAGATGATCATGCAGGTCACCGATCCGGCCGACATCTACATTCCGCGCTTTTGCTATCACGACAAGCTCACCGTCGCGGCGAATTGCCGCATGTGCCTGGTCGAGGTGGAAAAGGCGCCGAAACCGATGCCGGCCTGCGCCACGCCGGTCACGGAAGGCATGAAGGTGTTCACGAAGTCGCCCAAAGCCGTCGCCGCCCAGAGGGCGACGATGGAATTCCTGCTGATCAATCATCCCCTCGATTGCCCGATCTGCGATCAAGGCGGCGAGTGTGAATTGCAGGACCTGGCCTTGGGCTACGGGCGCGACATCTCGCGCTTCAGCGAGCGTAAACGGGTGGTGAAGGACAAGAATCTGGGGCCGCTCGTGTCGACCGACATGACGCGTTGCATTCATTGCACGCGTTGCGTTCGATTCGGCCTGGAGATCCAAGGCTATCCGCAAATGGGCACCGTGGGCCGCGGCGAGCACATGGAAGTGGGCACATACATCGAACACAGCGTCGATCATGAACTGTCGGCGAACATCATCGATCTGTGCCCGGTCGGCGCACTCAACAACAAGCCTTTTCGCTACCATGCCCGCGCCTGGGAGATGGGTCAGCACGCGTTGGTATCGCCGCACGATGCGTTCGGCACCAACATCTATGCGCATGTGCTGCGCGGCAAGGTCATGCGCGTGGTACCGCGCGAAAACGAAGAGGTCAACGAAACCTGGATCGCCGATCGCGACCGCTTCGGCTTCGAAGGCATGTATTCGGCGGATCGGGTGTCGCAGCCCATGCTGCGCGTCGACGGCGTTCTGCAAACGGTCGACTGGGAGGTGGCGCTGGCGGCGGCGGCGGAGGGATTGCGCAAAGTATCCGGGGCGCACGGCGCCGGGACGGGCTTCCTGGCCTCGCCGATGGCGACCGTCGAAGAGCTGTACCTGCTCGCGCAAATTGCGCGGGGCCTCGGCAGCTCCAACATCGATCATCGATTGCGGCAGCTCGACTTTCGCGGCCAGGGACAGGGCGCGCTCTTTCCGAATCTCGGGCTCAAGATCGCCGACATCGAACGGCTGGACGGCGTGCTCGTCATCGGCTCGAATCTGCGGCATGAAGCGCCTTTGCTTGCACATCGCATCCGCAAGGCCGCGGTGCGAAACCCCGGGGCCAAGGTCGCCTTCCTCAATCCGCGCCGTTTCGACTACATGTTTCCCGTCGCGGCCTATGCCTTGGCGGAAACCGATCTGGTTGGCCAATTGGCAGCGGCGGTGCGTGCGGCCGCGGCGGCCGTCAACAAGCCGGTGCCCGAAGGGGTCGCACCGGCCGAGGTCGGCGATTCGCACCGCGCGGTCGTCGGGGCGCTCATGAACGGCACACGCCGCGCCGTCATCCTCGGCACGCTCGCGCAGAGGCACCCTGCCTACTCACAGCTCAAGGCGCTGGCGGCGATGCTGGCGGAGCTGTGCGCGGCAAGCTTCGGATGTCTGACCGAGGGTGCCAATGCGGCGGGCGCGTACCTGGCGGGCGCCGTGCCGCACCTCGAACCGGGCGGCGCACCGGCCGCCGCCGCAGGCCTGTCGGCGCGCGCCATGCTGGAGTCGTCGCTTCGCGCCTATGTCCTGTTCGGAAGTCTCGATCCGGCGGCCGACTTCGGCGTCGACGCAACGCGCGCATTGGCAGCGGCCGAATTGGTGGTCGCAGTCACCACCCATCTCCCTGAGAGCCTGCGTGCGTCCGTGCAGGTGGTGCTGCCCATCGGAACGTTCGCCGAAACCTCGGGTACCTTCGTCAATGCAGAAGGACGCTGGCAGAGCTGGGCGGGCGCTGCAAGACTGCCGGGCGAGAGCCGGCCGGGCTGGAAAGTGTTGCGGGTCCTCGCGAATTTGCTGAATTTGCACGGGGTCGACTACGTGAGCTCGGACGAGATTCGCGATGCATTGAAGGTCCTGTGCGGCGCGCGCGTCGAGCTCTCGAGCATCGGCGGCGCCGCGGCCGCGCCGGCCACGCCTAAGGGAGAGGCGCCATCCGGTGCCTGGGTGGACATCCCGCCGTATCAGGGCGATGTGCTCGTGCGCGGGTCCGAGGCCCTGTCGAAAACCAAGGACGGGCGATTGGCCCGCACCGTGATTTGAATGTGGGATTGGAGCCTAATACGCGACTGGCTGTCCGGCGTCATCACGCCGTACTGGACTTTTCCGCTGCTCCTCGCCGTGCAGACGCTGATGGTGATGATCTGCCTCATTATCACCATGGCGTTCTACACCTTGGCGGAACGCAAGGTCATCGGCTGGATTCAAGCGCGGAAGGGCCCGAACCGCATCGGCGGTCTTTTGATTCCGGGCTTGGCTCAGCCGTTTGCCGACGTCGTCAAACTCATCTTCAAGGAAATCGTCATCCCGGCCGACGCCAATGGCTTCGTGTTCCGATTGGCGCCGTTCCTGTCGCTCATACCCGCGCTCGCGATTTGGGCGGTGATCCCTTTTGCTCCGGAACACGTTTTTGCCAACATCGACGCCGGACTTCTCTACATCCTCGCGCTCACCTCCATGGGCGTGTACGGCGTCATTCTCGCAGGTTGGGCCGCGAACTCGAAGTACGCCTTCCTGGGCGCAATGCGTTCCGCCGCGCAGATCGTCGCCTATGAAATTGCGATGGGTTTCGCCATGGTCGGCGTATTGATGGCCTCGGGCAGCCTCAACATCGGCGACATCATTCATGCGCAACGCGGATTGTTCGGCTGGAACTGGACCTGGCTGTTTCCGATGATGCTGGTGTACTTCATCTCGGGCGTCGCCGAAACCAACCGGGCCCCATTCGATGTTGCAGAGGGTGAATCGGAAATCGTCGCAGGGTTCCATGTCGACTACTCGGGCATGGCGTTCGCGCTGTTCTTCGTCGCCGAATACGTCAATATGATTCTGATCTCGGCGCTCACCGTCATCTTCTTCTTCGGCGGATGGCTCTCACCCTTCGATGGGTGGCTGCCGGCGGATTCCTGGTTGGCGAGCCCGAGCTTTTTCTGGTTCGGTTTGAAGACGCTCTTCCCGATGTTCACCTTTCTGTGGTTGCGGGCGACATTTCCGCGTTACCGCTATGACCAAATCATGCGTCTAGGCTGGAAGGCGCTGATCCCCGTGACCCTGGTCTGGTTGTTGGTCGAAGGCTTCATGGTTTATTACCACGTCGGCCCGTGGAAGGGGCAGGTCTGATGGGCATCGGAAATCTCTTGAAGACACTCTTGCTCTGGGAGCTGTTGCAGGGGCTGTGGGTGACCTTGAAGGAGATGTTCAAGCCCAAGATCACGGTGAATTATCCGGAAGAGAAGACCCCGCAGAGCCACCGCTTTCGCGGCCTGCATGCGCTGCGGCGCTACCCCAACGGCGAAGAGCGCTGCATTGCCTGCAAGCTGTGCGAAGCGGTATGCCCGGCGCTTGCCATCACCATCGATTCGGACGTGAGCGCCGACGGCACGCGCCGCACGACGCGCTACGACATCGACCTGTTCAAATGCATCTACTGCGGGTTCTGCGAGGAGGCATGTCCGGTCGATGCCATCGTGGAGACGCGCCTGCACGAGTACCACATGGAGAATCGCGGCGAGAACATCATGAGCAAGGACAAGTTGCTCGGCATCGGCGAACGTTACGAGGCCATGATCGCGGCGGATCGCGCCGCCGATGCACGGTACCGGTAATGTTTCCGACGATCCTCTTCTTCGTATTCGGTGCAATTTTGATCGCGGCCGCACTCGGCGTGATCCTCGCGCGAAACCCGGTGTATTCGGCATTGCTCCTGGTATTTTGCTTCTTCAACAGCGCGGTCATCTGGCTGCTGCTCGACGCGGAGTTCTTGGGGATAGTGCTCGTGCTGGTATATGTCGGCGCCGTGATGGTGCTGTTCCTGTTCGTGGTCATGATGCTCGATGTCAACCTCGAGGAGCTGCGCAAGGGATTGGCGAATTACTGGCCCCTGGCGGTCGCGGTAGCGGGGTTCGTCGTCTTTGCGATCGTCAACATCATCGTGGTGCGGCACCTGGGCGGCATGAGCATGAGAACGGCGCCGGCGATCGCCGCGGGTTACTCCAATACGCGGGATCTCGGCACGGCCTTGTTCACGCGCTATGCCTATCCGGCGCAG
>DATMNF010000116.1:0-12855 GCA_035569355.1 Steroidobacteraceae bacterium | reverse complement strand
AAGTGTCGTATTCGCTCTCGGCGCGGCTCGGAAACGGCGCCAGTCCCTTGTCCTGCTTGATGGTATGGAGCCGATCGCGCCGGCCCGTCAGCACCTTATGCGGGTAGGCCTGGTGGCCGACGTCCCAGACCAGCCGGTCGTAGGGGGTATTGAATACGTAATGCAGGGCAATCGTGAGCTCAACAGTGCCCAAACCCGCGGCAAAATGACCTCCTCGGGTGCTCACGCTGTGGATCAGGAACTTGCGCAGCTCCTGAGCCAGCTCTGTCAGGCGCGGGGCCGGCAAACGGCGCAGATCGGCCGGCGTATCGATGGTTTCGAGCAGGGGATAGCTTTCGGGAGTGTCGCTCATTAGCGGCAGTTTATACTGTGCCGCCCCGTTAGTGGCAACGGCCGAACCCGATGTTGTAAATTTGCACCAAAATGGACCCGCTGACATGATGCTATTCTTCGGGGTTTCCGAGATACTGCCCTCATGGATGTCGTCAGCTCAGATGAGGTCTATCAAGACCAGATTCTTCCCTATGTTTCGCGCACCTTTGCGCTGACGATCCCGCAACTGCCCCTGGGCCTGCGCACGGCGGTGACCAGCGCCTATTTGCTGTGCCGCATCGCCGATACCATCGAGGATGAGCCGGCCCTGTCGCCGCCGGAAACGCTGGCCTATTTGCAGCGCTTCAGCGCGTTGTTGGCCGGCCGGGGGAACGCCGCTCTGCTGTCCGGGGAAGTCGCGCAGCGGCTGTCGGACCGGACGTTGGCGACCGAGCGCGATTTGGTGAGCAACATGGATCGCGTCATCGGAGTCATGTTCCGTCTCCGAGAGCCCCAGCAGGCCGCGATTCAACGCTGCGTGGAGCTCATGTGCGACGGCATGCCTCGCTTCCAGTTCAGTGCCAGCCTCAAAGGCCTCGCCCGGTCGAGCGACCTCGACGACTATTGCTACTACGTCGCAGGAGTTGTCGGCGAAATGCTCACGGATCTGTTTTGCGATTACTCGCCCGAGATTGCGCGCAACCGTCCCGCATTGACCGCCATCGCCGCGTCCTTTGCCCAGGGACTGCAGATGACGAATATCCTCAAGGACGTGTGGGAGGATCGCAGCCGCGGGGCATGCTGGTTGCCGCAGGATGTATTTGGGCGTTATGGAGTCGACCTCGCCGAAGTGCAGAGCGAACCGTTCGATCCGCGCTTCGGTGCCGCCTTCCGCGAGCTCGTCGGCGTTGCTCACGCGCATCTGCGCAACGCGCTGGAGTACACGTTGTTGATTCCGAGGCGCGAGACCGGCATACGCCGCTTCTGCCTTTGGGCCATCGGCCTTGCCGTGCTCACGCTGCGCAAGATCGAGCACAACCCGCGCTTCACGGCTGGCGCCCAGGTGAAGGTGACGCGATCGGCGGTGGCCATGACGCGCCTGTTGACGAACCTTACGGGTCGCAGCAACTGGGCGCTGCGGGGACTGTTCGGCCTGGCTGCGCACGGCCTGCCGCTCGCGCGCGTTTCGGAGCTGCGCCGGTCGCGCCCGGCGCCGGTCAGCCTCCATGAAGAACCGGCCGGCGAACCGGAGCATGCCCTGCGCTCATACGGGAATTCCGGATCGTGAACCGCATCGCACCGAAACCGGGTTCCTATCCGGAACCGCAGCCGGACGCGCGCGGCGACATCGTTTCGCACACGCTCCGGCGCGTCACGGATTCCCCGTTGGATCGCGCGGTCTTGAATGCTCGCGACGCGTTGCTTGCCCGGCAGGACGCTCAAGGTCACTGGTTGTTCGAGCTCGAGGCAGACTGCACCATCCCTGCCGAGTACATCATGATGATGCACTTCTTGGACGAGATCGACGCACCGCTCGAGACGAAACTTTGCCGCTACATACGCTCGGCGCAGGCCGAGCACGGCGGCTGGCCGCTGTACCACGGCGGCGACTTCAACATCAGCTGCTCGGTGAAGGCGTACTACGCATTGAAGCTCGCGGGAGACGATGCCGACGCGCCGCATATGGCCCGCGCGCGAGCGGCGATACTGGAGCGCGGCGGGGCCGCCGCAACCAATGTGTTCACGCGCATTGCGCTCGCCCTGTTCGGGCAACTGCCGTGGCGTGGCGTGCCCTATATTCCCGTCGAGATCATGTTGCTGCCGCGATGGTTCCTGTTTCATCTCGACAAGGTCTCCTATTGGTCGCGCACGGTCATGGTGCCCCTGTTTATCCTGTGCACGCGCAAGCCGGTCGCCCGGAATCCGCGAAACGTGCACATCCTCGAGTTGTTCAGTGTGCCTCCCGAGGAGGAGCGAGATTATTTCCGGCGCGAGGGGTTGCTCGCCAAGCTCTTCTTGATGGCAGACCGCGTAGGGCGCTTGTTGGATCCGCTGGTCCCCGCTCGCATGCGCGAAGCCGCGACCCGACGCGCGGAAACTTGGATGCTCGAGCGGCTCAACGGGGAAGATGGCCTGGGCGCGATCTTCCCCGCCATGGTCAATGCCTTGGAGGCGATGACGATACTCGGCTACGCCGAAGACGACCCACGGCGCCTCACCGCGAAACGCGCGCTGCAAAAGCTTCTCGTCGTCGGTGAATCGAGCGCCTATTGTCAGCCCTGCGTCTCGCCGATCTGGGACACCGCGCTCGCGAGCCTCGCGATGCAGGAAGCCGGTGATTCGATGTCGACCGACGCATCGATGCGAGCGCTCGATTGGCTGCAAGCCCGCCAACTGCTCGACGAACCTGCGGACTGGCAAGTGAGACGACCGGGGCTGGCCGGCGGCGGGTGGGCGTTTCAGTTCGCGAATAGCTACTACCCGGATCTCGATGACACGGCGGTGGTCGTCTGGTCGATGCATCAGGCTCGCGATTCGGGCCGCTATGCGGAGAGCATGCGCCGTGCGCTCGATTGGCTGGTAGGCATGCAAAGCAAGGACGGCGGGTTTGCCGCCTTCGATGCCGACAATACGTGCTACTACCTCAACATGATTCCATTCGCGGATCACGGCGCGCTCCTCGATCCTCCCACGAGCGATGTCACCGCACGGGTGGTGACGGTGTTGGCGCACGTGGGACGTCCCCAGGACACGCAGGCATTGGATCGCGCGGTCGACTACTTGCGGGGCCAGCAGGAGCCGGACGGATCCTGGTTCGGGCGCTGGGGCACCAATTACATTTACGGCACGTGGTCGGTGCTGACGGCATTCGCGCAAGCGCACATCGGCGCCGATGATCCCGCCGTGCGGCGCGCGGTGACTTGGCTCAAGCTCAGGCAGAATGCAGATGGCGGCTGGGGCGAGAGCAATGACAGTTATAGCCGCGCAAGCGGGGCGTCCGGGAGATTCCCGAGTACCGCGTATCAGAGCGCCTGGGCGCTTCTCGGGCTGCTCGCGGCCGGCGAGGCCCGGTCGGACGCCGCGCGACGCGGTGCCGAGTACCTGGTACGCGCACAGCGGGCCGACGGACTGTGGAGCGACCCGAGTTTCACGGCGCCCGGATTTCCGCGCGTGTTCTATCTGCGATACCACGGTTATTCCGCATATTTCCCGCTGTGGGCGCTGGCGGCCTACCGCTCGTTGACCCGCCGCGGAATCGCTCATTGAAATGAGAGTGGGGGTCGTCGCCGCGCTCGAGGCGGAGGCGCGCACCCTGGGCGCGGCCGTGCGGCGGCGCGACGGACTATCATCTGTCGGCGACGGAGCGCTGCTCGCGGTCGGCGGCATGGGCTCCGCTCTCGCCGCGATTGCCGCACGCAAACTCGTCGATGCCGGAGCATGCGCTCTGGTCAGCTATGGTTTGGCGGGCGGCCTCGATCCGACCTTGAGCGCGGGCACCGTCGTTTTGCCGGGCGCCATCGTGTCGCGCGACGGCGCTCGACTCGTGACCTCGGCGCATTGGCGCGACCAGTTGAGCCTTGCAATCGCGGATCAGGGGCCGGTTGCGGCCGGCATGCTGCTCACGAGTTCATTGCCGATTGACGCCGTCGCCGACAAAGCCGCCGCCTTTCGTGAGACGGGCGCCGTAGCGGTCGATATGGAAAGTCTCGCCATCGCGGAAGTCGCCGCCGCTCATCGTCTGCCGTGCATCGCAGTCCGGGTAATCGTGGACACGGCCGCCGACGTGCTGCCACGGACGGTGGTGGCGGCAAGCCGGGCCGGCCAGCTGCATATCGGGCGTTTCATTGGCGGCCTCGCACTCGCGCCCGTGGAACTCTTCGCGGTGATCCGTCTCGCGCGGCGCTATCGAGCGGCAACGCGTTCGCTCAAGGCGGTAGCCCGCGCCGGATTGCTGCGACCGCTTCTCGCCGGTGCCCGCGTCGCATGAGGGCGCTGGTCACCGGCGCAACCGGATTCGTCGGGGCGGCGGTTGCAAGAGCCTTGGGCGCCGCCGGCTGGCAGGTTCGCGCGCTTGCGCGCAGAGGCTCGAACCGCAGCAATCTTCAGCACCTGGCCGTGGAAGTCGTGGAAGGTGATCTCGCGGACGTGAGATTGCTCGAACTCGCGCTCGACGGTTGCGAGGGTTTGTTTCACGTTGCGGCGGACTATCGTCTCGGCGCGCCCGATCCTGCGCAATTGTATCTGACCAATGTGGAGGGCACCCGCAACGTCTTGGCTGCCGCCCGTGCCGTCGGAGTGTCCCGCATCGTGTACACGAGCAGCGTCGCGACCATCGGCATTCCGCCGAACGGATCGCCGGGCGACGAGGATACTCCCGTTGCGCTGCGCGACATGATCGGTCACTACAAGCGTTCGAAGTATCTTGCGGAAGAAGTCGCGCGGGACGCGGCTCGAACGGGGATGTCCGTGGTCATCGTCAATCCGTCGACGCCGGTCGGTCCGGGCGACATCAAACCCACTCCGACAGGCCAGCTGGTTCTCGACGCTGCGGCGGGCAGAATGCCAGCGTACGTCGATACGGGCCTCAATATAGTGCATGTGGATGACGTGGCCGCCGGTCATCTCTTGGCGTACGCGCGGGGCAGAGCGGGAGAGCGCTATATTCTCGGCGGACAAGACATGACGTTGCGCGAAATTCTTGGGCAGATCGCGGCGCTGGTGGGCCGCAAGCCGCCGAGCATTCGCCTACCGTATGGAGTGATCCTGCCCGTCGCCTACGTGGCCGAAGCATTCGCGAGGCTCTCCGGCCGCAGCGGCCGAGTCACGCTCGAAGGCGTGCGCATGTCGCGCAAGCGCATGTACTTTCGCAGCGACAAGGCGGTGCGGGAGCTGGGGTATCAGTGGCGGCCGCCCCTCGAGGCGCTCGGGGATGCCGTGCACTGGTTTCGCGCTCGCGGTCTCCTGAGTGCGCGCTGACCCTCGAACGTTGCCGGATCAGCCGTTACCCTGCGCGGGACTCGGTCCCGCCGCCACGAGGCTGGCGCCGACGTTTCGCATGCAGCTATCATCTGCTCATGGATGAGTCTTTGATTTTGGTCGACGAAGCCGATCAGGGGGTCGGAACCTTGAGCAAGGCGCAGTGCCACGAGGGCCGCGGGGTCCTACACAGGGCTTTTTCGTTGCTGATTTTCAATGCCCGCGGCGAACTGCTGCTGCAACAGCGGTCTGCGTTCAAACGGCTGTGGCCCTTGTACTGGTCGAATAGCTGCTGCAGCCATCCACGCAGCCTCGAGAGCATGGAGGTCGCGGTGCAACGCCGGCTTTACGAAGAATTGGGGCTGCGCTGCCCGATGCATTTTCTCTTCAAATTCCAATACCAGGCGCAATTCGATGCGACGGGCGCGGAGAACGAGCTTTGCTCGGTATTCATCGGACGGACTGCCGATCCGGTCAAGATCAATGCGGAAGAAATCCTCGCCTGGCGCTGGGTCAGCCCGGAAGCGCTGCAAACGGAAATGTCCGCAGGGGGCGCGGGGAACTTTACTCCGTGGTTTCGGCTCGAATGGTCACGTATTTGGCGGGATCACCGCGCTCAGGTATTGAATTTGCAATCTGTTTGAGTTCCGAGGGTCCGCTCGCGGTAAGATAGCGCATGGCTATTCCATTGCTTCAAATGTACAAGGTCGCCCGCTATATCGCCGGGCGTAAGTTGCGCGGGGATAAACGCTATCCGCTCGTGCTCATGCTGGAACCTCTGTTCCAGTGCAACCTCGCCTGCTCGGGCTGCGGAAAGATCGATTATCCGAAGGAAATTCTACAGAAGCGGGTCAGCGTGGAGGACGCACTGCGCGCGGTCGATGAATGCGGCGCGCCCATCGTGTCCATTCCCGGCGGCGAACCGCTCATTCACAAGGAAATGCCGCAGATCGTTGCGGGCATCGTGGCCCGCCGCAAATTCGTGTACCTGTGCACCAACGCGATTCTGCTCTCCAAACACATCGACGAATATCAGCCGTCGCCTTACCTCACGTTCTCGATTCACCTGGACGGCAATCGCCGGCGTCACGACGAGTCGGTGTGCCAAGAAGGGGTCTATGACAAGGCGGTCGCGGCGATCGAGTTGGCCAAGGCCAAGGGCTTTCGCGTAACCATCAACTGCACGCTGTTCAACGGCGAGGACCCGCAGGACGTGGCCGAATTCTTCGACACGGCGACGCAGCTCGGCGTCGAAGGAATCACGGTATCGCCCGGTTACAGCTACAGCCACGCGCCGAAACAGGACGTGTTCCTCGCGCGCAGCGCGAGCAAGCACCTGTTTCGCAGCATCTTCGGCCGCCGCCGCCGCACGCCCGGCGTGTCCTGGTCGTTCAATCATTCCTCGCTGTTCTTGGATTTTCTCGCCGGCAACCAGACCTATCAGTGCACGCCTTGGAGCAATCCTACCTACAACCTATTCGGTTGGCAGCGGCCCTGCTATCTGCTTTCGGATGAAGGGTATGCGCCAACCTACCGGTCGCTGATCGATGACACCGAGTGGGAAAAATACGGCGTGGGAAAGAATCCGCGTTGCGACAACTGCATGGCCCATTGCGGATTCGAGGGCACGGCGGTCAACGACGCCTTCAGCCATCCGCTCAAAGCGTTGAGAGTATGGATGCGCGGGCCGCGCACTGCAGGCCCAATGGCGCCCGACCTGCCCATCCAATACGCAGAGGGCGCGGGTCATCCGACGGTCGCGGCTATTCCGCTCAGTGAGATCAAGCGCATCAGCCGGGAAGGCGCGTGAGCGGTTCTGGAAAGACCATGAGTTGGGAAAGCGACGGCTCCTTTCGCGCGTGAACGACGCCGATCGTCGCAACGCGGCACAAGAGGATTCCGTCGATCCGGGCGCGTTTGGTGCGCAGCTCGAAAGC
Source organism: Steroidobacteraceae bacterium (assembly GCA_035569355.1). GTDB lineage: Bacteria > Pseudomonadota > Gammaproteobacteria > Steroidobacterales > Steroidobacteraceae > Bog-1198. The sequence continues at coordinate 5,629 of DATMNF010000116.1, read as the reverse complement.
TGGCGTCTGCGCATGGAACGCGCACTCGCCGCGCGCCTGCCGGATCCGGGCGCGGTGCCTGCCCGATTGCACGAGGCAATGCGCTATAGCGTGTTGGGCGGCGGTAAGCGAATCCGACCGGCGCTGCTATTTGCCACCGCGCGTACTTTGGGACTATCGGAAGATGAGGTCGAGGCGGCCGCATGCGCCATCGAGCTGGTGCACGTCTATTCACTGGTCCACGATGACCTGCCGGCGATGGACAACGACGATCTGCGGCGGGGGCGCCCGACCTGCCACAAGGCTTACGATGAGGCGACCGCGCTCCTGGTAGGCGACGCTCTTCAACCGCTGGCGTTTCAGTTGCTGGCCACCGACGCGGCCCTGCCCGCCTCACCGGCCATACGGCTGCGCTTGATCGACATGCTGGCGCAGGCCATCGGCACTTTCGGCATGGCGGGAGGTCAGGCGATCGATCTCGCGGTACAGGGCCAGCGGCTTGATATCAATCAAGTGGAAGACATGCACGCCCGCAAGACCGGCGCGGTGATTCGCGCGAGCGTCCTGATGGCTGCAGAGTGCGCTCCGCCCCTCGATCCGAATCTGTATGCGGCGCTGACGCGCTTTGCTGCGGCGGTCGGCTTGGCCTTCCAGATTCAAGACGACCTGCTCGACCTGATTGGCGATGTCGTGACCTTGGGAAAGGCGACCGGAGCGGACAGCGAGCGGGCAAAGCCCACGCACCCCGCAATCATCGGCATACCAGCCTCGCAGCAGCGGGTGCGCCTTCTGCATACCCAGGCGATCAACGCACTGGCGCCCTTCGGCGACCGCGCGCAGTCGCTGCGTTCTCTCGCCCACTGGCTGTTGGCGCGCCAGTACTGAGCGAGGCGAGGATTCGGCGCCCCGTATGAGGGCGTTGCGGGGTACTTGGTAGCGACCGCTCATCGGATGCTGCAAAGCGATTGCGTGCCGGCAGGACGCCAAATGGCTGCGGAGCAGCATTTCTAGTTCGCGGGGGCGCCGATCCTACAATTCTTGACAGCCGCTTGGCTTGACAGGCGCTTGCCATAAGCTGATCTTAGAGGACAATAAGTCGCGCGCCACGGGATTGGGCAGTCAGCCCCGCCCCTTGGATCAAGCGTCACTGGAGGATGCAAAGGATGCACCGGAGTGCTATCAGCCATGCGCGTCTCATGCGTGAGTCGACCGATCGTGTCGAGCGCGCGCTGCGCGACGACGACGACAAAGAGCACTTGATTGCCCACCGCATCCTCGAGACCCCAAAGACTTGGGAATTGTGGGAAGTCGAGCACTCGAGCCTAATGCGCGAAGTCGCCGATTACAGCGTCTTGCGCACGCAAGCGATTGCGCTCCGGCACACCGCATTGCGCCTGATTCACGGCAAGGCATTGTTCGAGTACCTGCGCAAGAACGCCGTGCGCGGTGCGGAGCGCAGTCAGATCGTCCAGTACTTTTATCCGACGCGCGGCTATCAATCTGCGGTCATCGCCGCGCACGGCGGCTATCTGCGCAAGTCATGCAGCTACCTCTGCGCGAATCACGTCGGCGCCGGGGTGGTCGAGGATCCCGCGTTCCTCGATCCGATGCAGCATTATGAAGACCTGTACGCGGCATATTTCGACCTCTACTGCAGGACCCTGTTTCCGAAGAACGGCATCGAGTCGGCTTCGGAACGCTCGTTGTTGCCGCTGCTCAAGCATCAGCTGAACGAGTGGCGCTGGATGATCCTCAATCCGCGCCAGAGCTTGCCGCGCATCAAGCGCGAGTCCGAGATTCGCAAATCGACCGGCGAGACACAGCGGCTCCCGCGCCTTCGAATTCACTCTTGAGGCCTGGGCGGCGATTTACCATCATCCCGCGGGATTTCCAACAAGGTTGCATCCGCCCTTGCGGTCGATCCGAATAAGTTCCCAAGGCCATCAATGAGTCCGTCCGTGCTCCAACGCATTGCGAGCGGCGATTCCGCCGCGGTGCGGGAGTGCATCGATCAGTACGGCGCGCTGGTTTGGAGCTTGGCGCGGCGCCTGTCGCGTACGCCGTCGGATGCCGAGGACGCGACGCAGGAAATCTTTCTGGATATCTGGCGCAGCGCCGGCCGTTTCGATGCATCGCAAGGCTCCGACAAGGTGTTCATCGCGATGATTGCGCGGCGACGTCTGATCGACCGTTTGCGCAAGACCAGCGCAGAGCCTCCCATGGATCCGGTCGAGGCCTTGGAATCGGTAGCCTGGGCTGATCCGGGTACCGCGTCGGAAACATCGCTCGAGGCCGAGCAAGCCGCGCGGGCTCTTGCGGAGCTGCGCCCCGAGCAGCGCCAGGTCTTGGAGCTTGGGCTTCTCCAGGGCTTGACTCAGTCCGAGATAGCGACGCGCTTGCAAATGCCCCTTGGAACGGTGAAATCGTTCATGCGACGAGGCCTCATCAGGGTGCGCGAATACATGAACATAGACGCGGAACGCGTCTTGAGCGAGGGTTGATGTCCGAGACGGGTCCACAAGATCAGCTCGACGAAGCCATGGTGGACTTGCTGATCAAGCAAGTCACGGAGGGGCTGTCGCCGGCTGAACAGCGTGCGCTCGATGTTTTGGACAGCGCCGTTGCGAGTGCCAGCTTGAGGGACTTCGAACGTGCGGCGGCTGCTATTGCGCTGGCCGCAAGCGGGGGCGCGGAACCCTTGCCGGCCGACTTGGCAGAACGCGTGGCGCGTCAGGCGGAAACACATTTTCGGGCCGTCGCCGATCCCGGCGGCGGTGAAAAACTCGTCGATCTCGCCGTTGCGCGCAAGCTGAGCGCGGAGCGCACCGTGGCGGGCGCGCCGCGAAGGGGGACGGGCGCCTACGGCTGGCTCGCGGCCGCCGCATGTCTGGTGCTGGCTGTGCTCGCGTGGAATCGCCCGCCGCCGCCCGCACCGTCGGCCAAGGTCGAGCCGCCGCCCGCGGTGATCCCGCCGCCGGAGAAATCTCCGCTGCCGCCGAGCGCCGCCGAGGAGCGCGCTGCGCTGCTGGCGAAATCCGGTGCGCTAAAAATTACCCTTGGAGCGACCAAGGATCCCGCGGCCGCCGGCGTCAGCGCCGATGTGGTGTGGGATCCCGCCACGCAGCGCGGTTTCCTGCACTTCGTCGGTTTGGCTCCCAATGACCCGTCGATGCATCAGTATCAGCTATGGATTTTCGACGGCGGCCGCGACAAGCGCTATCCGGTGGATGGCGGCGTCTTCGACGTGCCGGCGAACGCGACGGAACTCGTGATCCCAATCCGTGCGGCGCTTCCGGTTCTGTCGGCCAAGGCATTTGCCGTGACCGTCGAGAAGCCGGGCGGCGCCGTGGTTTCCGGACGCGAGCACGTCGTCGCGCTCGGGGCCGCGAGTTGATCGGCGCAGGCGGCGAGCGGATTCTCCCTCAGGCGATCGCGGCTTTGCGTTCCTTGGTGCCCGGCGGCGTCCAAAGATAGATCCACGTTTCCGTCAGCGGTCTGCCTTCGATGCGCAAATACAGACGCATGTCGATCGGCTCGCTGTTGTCTTCGGGCGGCCTGACGTCGAACAAGGCGCGGTAGCCGTTGAATTCCTGGACGTAGTGTGCGGTGACGTGCTCGGTCTGACCACGCGAGGTGGTGATCACGGCCTCGACCGGCGCGTCCTTGGCGAGGCCGCCCAGTTCGCCGCCGGCAAAATCGACGGCGAAATGCCACGAGTAATATTGGCGCTTCTGGCCGACCGTGCCGCCGATGCCGGTGCGTGTCGCCACGGTCTGCGCGAGCGGCGATCCGTACGGCATGTGCGTTCCCCAATGGAGGCGGTAGCCGAACAAAAGCTCCTGCCCGGCCTTTGGCTTTTCGGCCGGATTCCAGAACGCGACGATGTTATCGAAAGTCTCATCGACCGTAGGGATCTCAACCAGCTGCACCGAGCCCTTGCCCCAGCCGCCGTTGGTCCCGTTTTTCGGTTCGACCCACAAGCTTGGCCTGCGGTCGTAGTACACGCCATCGTCTTGATAGTGATCGAAATTGCGGTCCCGCTGCAACAAGCCGAAACCGCGCGGGTTTTCGTCGAGATAAGAGCTGAAGTGCAATTGCGAGGGGTTGGTGAGAGGCCGCCAAATCCACTCCCCCGCGCCCGTCCACATCGAGAGGCCGTCGGAGTCGTGGATCTCGGGCCGCCAGTCGTTGGCTCCGCGCCGATCGTTCTTACCATAGAAGAACATGCTCGTGAGCGGCGCAATGCCCAACCTCTCGATCGGCTTGCGCGGATACAACGCGCTATCGATATCCATGAGCAGGGTGCCGCCGGGCGCTATCTGAAAGCGCAAAGCGCCGGCGATGCTGGGCGAGTCCAGCAAGGCGTACAAAGTCAGGGTGCCCGAGTCCCTCGCCGGCCGCTCGAACCAGAACGATGTGAAGCGCGGGAACTCCTCCGGACGCGGAAACGCCGTGTCGACGGCCAACGCCCGCGCCGACAATCCGTATTGCCGCGTATCGCCCCCCACCGCACGAAAGTAGCTGGCTCCCAAGAAAGCGGCGACGTCGGCCTTCCAATTCGTCACGAACTGCACGCGAAAGCCGGCAAAACCCACGTGTTCGTGCATCAATTTCGGATCGATGCCGGCCTTGTCGAATTCGAACAACGCCGGGTCGTAGACGATTTCGTGCGATTGGCCGTCGACGATTTCATAGAGGCGCACCGGCTCGGTAAAACTTCGGCCGACGTGGAAGAACTGCAGTCGAAACGCGAGCCCCAAATTGGCCCATTGAGCGTGATCCGAGCGAAAACGCAGCGATTGGAATTGATCGTAGCTGAGCTTCGCCATCGCCGGCGGCAGCGTGTCTTGCGAGGCTTGAAACGCACTGCTGGCGAGCTTGCGAGCTTGGCCTTTGAGCCAGGCATATTCAAACGGCTGGTTCGGCGCCGCTCCGGCAGGCGCCCCCGTGGCGGGCGGGGGTGCGGCGGCCGGCGCTCCGGCCGGCGGTGCAGCGGCTGCAAATTCAGGATAGGCCCATTTGGCGGCGGCCAGCGCCAAGGCTGATTGGAGTAGTGTGCGTCGTCGAACCGTCATTCTCAGGGTCCTTTAAATCAAAAATAAGGGATGCTCGGCATCGGGCAGCAGTGCGAGCTGATTGAGCAATCTAGCGTCGCCGGCGACCTCAACGCGTTCGACGGGCGTCAGCCACGCGAGAGCCTCATCGAGCGAGCGGGCATCCTTCAGCTTCTGCTCAGCTGTGAAGGTATATGGGTCGGGATGACCGCGCGGATCTGCCGGCCTCGCCAAATTGCCGTTGATATGCGCGAGACGCGCTTCGCGATGGCGCGCCAAGTGGCGCAGGCCATCCTCCGGCATCGGGCTTGCCTGGCGCACCAATTCCCCACGGCGGCCCACCAGGGCCGGCGTTTCGGCCTCCTCTGGGGTGCGCAGCAACGCCAACCGCGACAGGATTCTGCCCAAGCGTTGACTGCCGCTGGCGCACGACAAGGGCACCGCCAAGAAGAGCCCCAGCAGCGCCGGCGATAGCCATGCGAGCAGCGGCGGCGAGAGAAACCACACGATGACCGCGGTGACGCAACTCAGGAACATGTGCCGCTTGTGGTAATGCCATGCATCGGCCCAGCTGGTGCCCCCGCCTTCGCGCCGCT
>DATMNF010000115.1:0-7678 GCA_035569355.1 Steroidobacteraceae bacterium | reverse complement strand
CCGAAAAAGATCACGCCCGTCATCAGCGCCAACGCGATCAACAGCGTGTTGTGGCCCCACCGGGCTACCATTCCAAGCATTTTACAATCTCCTGAATTTACCTAATCTTCCTGCCGAGACATCCATCCCGACGCGGATGGTTGTGGGGGCGAAACTCTACAGTTTCAAGGGGAAAATTGTGGGCTATAGGTCTCGAAAATGGTCAATTTCCGCCTGGCGGGCGCCGGGTCGCTCTCATTGCCCGGTCTTGATATGCGTCCAGACGCGGGTGCGCAGCCGCTCGTAATCCGCACCGAGTTCCTCGGGCAAATACAGCCGGGCGCGCAGTTCGGGCGGCGGATACACGGTCGGATCACCGAGTAATTCGCTCTTCACAAATGGCCGCGCCGCCAGGTTGTCGTTGCCGTAATGAATGTCGTTGGTGATTTCAGCGATGACCCGCGGCTCGAGAATGAAATTCAAAAACTCATGCGCCGCCTGCGGGTGCGGTGCCGAGGCCGGAATCAGCAAGGCGTTGTAGGTGATATTCGAGCCTTCCTTGGGAAAAATGAATGCCAAGTGTGCTCCGGTACCGGCCTCGCGGGCGCGCGCCTGCGCGACCGTGTAGTCGCTCGACCACGCTATGCTCAAACATACCTCCTTCGATGCCAGTTGACTCCAGTACTGACTCGAATCGAAGGTGCGAACGTACGGGCGCACCGCCATCACGGTGCGCTCGGCCGCCTGCAGATCCTCGACCCGGCGAGAATTCGGGTCCAGATGCAAGTACGCCAGCGCCAGTTGAATGACGTCCTCCGGCGAATCGAGGAATGTGACGCCGCAATCGGCGAAATGCGCGATCACCTTGGGATCGAAGATCATGGCCAAGCTATCGGTCGGCGCGTCCGCCATTCGCGCCTTCACGAGATCCACGTTGTACACGAGGCCATTCATCGCGTTCAGATAGGGCACGGCGTAGCGATTGCCGGGATCCGCACGGCTCTGCACGGCCAACACCGCCGGATCGAGATTCTTCCAGTTGGGCAGCTTCGATTTGTCGAGCGGGAGATAGGCGCCGGCCTTGATCTGCCGGCCGTAGAATCCGGTCGTGGTGCTCACGATGTCGTAGCCCGAGCGGCCCGCCAGCATTTTCACCTCGAGCGTGTGGTTGGAGTCGTAGACTTCGTAGACCACTTTGATGTGCGTGCGGCGCTCGAACTCCGCGACGGTATTGACGCCGATGTAATCGGCCCAGTTATAAATATTGAGGACCCGTTCTTCGGGCCCGGCGCTTGCCTGGTGCCGCTGGCCGCAGGCGGCCGCGCACAGCGCCAGTCCCGCGAGTGCGGCGCTTCGCTTACGCGCGCGCCAATTCAGCGCGCAGCCACTCATGGAATTGTCGTATGACGTACTCCTCGGGCATGACTACCCCGCGCACATGCGGACCCGCATGCAGCCCCATTTGATTGAGTTCACACACTTCCGCGTCTTCGGTCATGACGCGATTGGTGAAATCCACGACGTTGCGCAGGTCGAACTGGGGATCAGCCAAAGTCTGCGGCAAGAATAGATACTCGACGCGCAGTTCCGTCCGCTCGGGACCCAGGGGCAGCAAGCGCACCACCCGCACATAGTCGACATGAGCCACCAGGAACACCGACGGTACACTGGTCATGTAGATATGCCCGGTTTTTCGATCCGCATCGGAAAGCCCGGGGAACGGCACACCGGTGGCTTTGCCGTCCAGGGACCAGCTCGCGGCGCCGCTGCGAAGGCCGCCTTTGAACTTGGGATCCGGGTCCGCCTCGTGCGCGCTCCACTCGGGATCGTCGCGCTCCTCCAGTAATCCGCGGCCATAGATCGGTACCAACTGCGATAGCTGGGGATGCACGCCGGGGCAATGCAGGCATTCGTTGTAGTTTTCCCAGAAGATTTTCCAATTGCTGTGGATGGTCTTGAGCAATACGTGGCCGACGACCAGCTCCTCGAGGGGCCATGCGTCGAGCCGATTCAGCGGCAAATCAAAAAGCTTCTCGAAGGGCGGCGGATTGTCGGTCAGCGCCACGAAGATGAACCCACTCCATTCCTTGACGTGTATCTTGTAGAGCGGGAAATCGGCCACATCGAAGCCGCTCGCGTGGGCCTTGGACGATGTGCGCAGCAGATCCCCTTGCAGGTTGTATACCCATGCGTGGTAGGGACAAATGATGCTCCCGCTCCGCAGGATGCCGTCGGGCTCGCGGCACAGAGCGGCACCGCGATGCCGGCAGGTGTTGTGAAACCCCTGCAGCACGCGCTGATCGTCGCGCACCAAGAGTATCCTCTGATCGCCCAGTTCAAATGTCCGGAATGCGCGGGTGCGCGCCACGTCGCTGGATCGGCCGACATAGATCCAGTTGCGGTACCAAATTCGCTGCAGTTCCCGCTCATACTGACGAGGATCGAAGTAGGCCTCCGCCGGCAAGCCCTCGGTGTGTTCGGTGAGGCCGTTGTAGCCCGGTTTCTCGATTTCGGATGCGCTTTGCATCGTGGCTCTCCGCCGCGCGGGATTTACACCGCCTCAATATAGCTCAAGTTCGCATCAACTTGCCGCTTGCGTCGAACGCCGGTCCGTTCAGCCGATGTGCCTGGCGGCGCTCGCCGATGATCTCGATCTCGAAGCCGGTATCGGCTTTCGCCAACGCTGCCGGCACATAGCCGAGCGCCAGCGAGTGATTCACGCGATGGCCGAATGCCCCGGAGGTGACCCAGCCCACGGCTTTGCCGTCATGCCAGATCGGCTCATCGCCGATTGCGTCGGCATCGGTTGCGTCGACCCTGAAAGACACCAGGCGCAATGCACCGCCGCTCTCCTTCTCTTCGAGGGCCGCGGAACGGCCGATGAACTCGTTCTTCTTGAAATCGACGAACCTTTCGAGACCGGCTTCGAGGGGCCCATAGATCGGGCGGAATTCACGCGCCCAGCTGCCGAAGCTCTTTTCGATGCGCATGGAATTGAGTGCGCGGCCGCCGAATAGCTTGAGTCCGTGGTCGCGCCCCGTCTTGACCAGGAGATCGTAGAGCGCCCGTTGGTAATCGGTCGTCACCCAGATCTCGAATCCCAGGTCGCCGGTGAAGGACACCCGTCCGACGTAGCCCGGCACCATGCCGATTTCCATGCGCCGGAAAGACATGAAGGGAAAGGCCGCAGTGGACAAGTCCTCGCGCACCAAACTCTGCAAGAGCGCTCGGGAATTGGGTCCGGCGATCGACAGGCCCACATATTCCATGGCGCACGGACGCACCGAAACGCCGGAGGCCGGCATATGTCGTTCGAACCATCGCATATAGTAGGTTTCCGCGGCGTAGGTGCCCACGAGAAACACATGGTCGGCGGCAATGCGGCACATGGTGAAGTCGCCGATCAGCTTGCCGCGCTCGTTCAGCATCGGTGTGAGCGCAATGCGCCCAACCGCGGGCACCCGGTTCGTCATCATGTGAGATAGCCAGTCCGCCGTGCCGGGCCCGCGGATGTCGAACTTGCCGTAGTTCGATATTTCCAGCAGTCCTACCGAGCCCTGCACCGCCTTGCACTCCGCCGCCACGTGCGGGTGGGCGTTCGAACGGCGGAAACTGATCTCGTCGAAGGCCTCCTCTGCGCTCGGAGCGAACCACAGAGGGTGCTCGAGACCGCAGTAGTCGCCAAAAACCGCGTGCCGGGCCTGCAGCTTTTCGTAGATCGGCGTGGTGCGCAACGGCCGCGCAGCCGGCAACTCTTCGTTGGGGAAACGGATGCTGAAGCGGCGCGAATAATTCTCCCGAACCTTGGCGTTGGTGTATGCGAGCGTCGTCCAGTCGCCGTAGCGCGCCACGTCCATGCCCCAAATGTCGGCGCCAGGGTCGCCGTCGACCATCCAGCGGGACAGCGCGAGTCCTACCCCGCCGCCCTGGCTGAAGCCTGCCATCACGCCGCAGGCAACCCAGAAGTTCTTGAGGCCGCGGATCGGGCCGACCAAAGGATTGCCGTCGGGCGCAAAGGTGAACGGTCCGTTCACCACTTTCTTGATGCCGGCACGCTCGAGCGCCGGGAAATGCGCGAATCCGACCTCGAGGCTCGGTGCAATGCGCTCCAGGTCGTTCGGCAGCAAGTCTTGACCAAAATCCCATGGAGTCGTGACCGGCGACCACGGGACCCCGGCGCGCTCGTAAGTGCCCATGAGCATGCCGCCGCGTTCCTGGCGAATGTAGATTTCGCCTTCGAAATCGATGGCGTGCAGCTGCTCCTTCTTGCCGACCAATTCGGGCATGTCCCCGGTGATGAGGTATTGATGCTCCATCGCAAGGATGGGCAGCTCGATCCCGACCATGCGGCCCACTTCGCGCGCCCAGAGTCCCCCCGCGTTTACCACCCGCTCGGCGTGCACGTTGCCGTGGTCCGTGATCACGTCCCAAGAGCCGTCGGCGCGCGGTTGAAGATCCGTGACCCGAGTATGACGGACGATGTCGGCGCCGCCGATTTGGGCGGATTTCGCGTACGCATGCGTGACGCCGTAGGGGTCGACGTGGCCTTCGATCGGGTCGTACATCGCTCCCGCGAAATGTTTCTTGTCCATCAGTGGAAACAGCTTCGCCGCTTCATCAACGGAAATGATCTCCAGGTCCATCCCGAGATATCGGCCGCGCGCCTTGGCCATTTTCAGCCAGTCGAGCCGCTCGCGGGTTCCCGCCAACATCAGCCCGCCGGTGATGTGCACGCCGCAGGACTGCCCCGAGATCCGCTCGATTTCCTTGTAAAGCTCGATCGTGTATTGCTGCAGTTTCGCGACGTTGGGATCGCCGTTGACGGTGTGCATGCCGCCCGCCGCGTGCCACGTCGATCCGGACGTCAGCTCCGCGCGTTCGATCAGCAGCACATCCTTCCATCCCGCCTTCGTCAGATGATAGAGAACGCTGGCGCCGACCACGCCTCCGCCGATGACCACCACTTTCGCGTGGCTCTTCATGATCGCTCCCGATTCATTGGATCAATTCGTTGGTGAACAAGATTCTAAGGGCGCCGCGGCGCGCACAAACTCGACATCACTCATTCGACACCGCCAAATGCAGGTTGGACTGGGCGCCGCCGCTGCCGAAGCGCTCGATCAGCCATGAGCGGAACAAGGCGATGGCGGTGTCGCTCAATCCCTCAGGATGTGTAAAGAGGTAATACCCGAAACCGTCATCCAAAGTATTGTCGAATGGTTTGGCCAAGCGGCCCGTGCGGATGTAGTCGTCGTAGAGATAGGTATCGACCAACGCGATGCCTTCGCCGCTCAGCGCATACTGCACGGCAAGCATCACGTTGTCGAAGACCAAGCCGCGCTCGACGTGCACCGCACCCAAATTCGATTGGCGCACGAATTGCGTCCACAGATGATGCCGGGGCAGGTCCGCTATGCGCACGTGCAGCAGTTCGTTCGACTCGATGAACTCGGCGAGACTTTTGTCCGCGAAGCGTGCGGCGAGATTCGGATGACACAGCACGCTCAAGCGCACCGGCCAGAGCAAATCCGTCACCATGTCGGTCACGGTGGGTTTGGAATACAGCACCGCCACATCGACATCGTTGGGCGGCGGCCCCACCCCATAGTAGCTCACCAGATCGATCTCCACTTCGGCGGCCGCGCGCCGAAAGTCGCGCAAAATCGGCACCGCGAGGTGCACGGCGAAACTCGGCGGCATTTGCACGCGGAGAGTTCTCAAGGTGGCCGCGCCGTCGTTGCGAATGTCGTCAAGCGCATATTCCAGGCGGTCGAACGATTTCACCACCGCCGGCAGCAGATGCTGGCCCGCCTTGGTGAGTACCAGCGCATGCGGTTTGCGCTCGAACAGCTGCGTGCCGATCAGTTTCTCCAGCGCAATCACGTGGCGCGACAAGGCACTTTGTGAAATCAAGAGCGCATTCGCTGCGGCGGTGAAGCTCGAATGCTTGGCAACGCCCTCGAACGCGCGCAGTGCGTTCAGCGGCAGCCAGCGGCGATCGATGGAGGTCTTGCTCATGGCGCCCAGTTGCTCGTGTAGCCGATGGCGCGCTTCTGATCGGCGATGATCGTCTTCGATGCCACGTACAAATGATACGCCGCCCAAAAGCCGGTGGGCGCGAGGCACAGCAACGCCAAACGCAGCGATACCGCGTCGGTGGCGTGGGTGCCGGCGAACCAATCGCTCAAGGCGCCGACCACCCAAGGCGCGACGATCAGATTGAAGATGTTGGCGACCAGCAGGGATATGGCGATGAACATGTTGCGCATGTGGCAAGGCGCCAGATTGTTGAGCAAGCCGAAGCAAGGGCCGATATAGAAATAGATCGCGGGAATGAAAATGCAGAACATCAGCTTGCATACCCACAACGAGTGAGTCCAGTAGGCGATGATCGAAGGGACCGTCGCCAGGCCGATTCCCGCCGCCAGCAGCCACACGACGCGGCGCGGGTCCGCCATGGACGGGCGCGACAGAAGCCATGCGGTCGCCACCGTCGCCAGGGAGCCGCCGATCAGATGGATGTTGCCCGTGACCGCGCCGGCTTGACCTACGTCGAGGTTGTAGGCCCGCTGCAAAAAGGTGGGTGTCCAATAGATCAGGCCCCATCCCCACAGGGCACACAAGCCGCCGCCGATGACTACGTGAAAAGCTGCCTTCTGGTGCCAAAGAAAGCGCAGGGACACCGACAGCGATGGCTTGATCTCATCGACGAGGGCGTCCAATCGGCCGCGCTTCGGCTCGCGCACGGTCAGATACACGATGATGCCGACGACGAGGCCGGGTACGCCGAGGGCCAGGAACGCCGCGCGCCAGCCATAGGCGTGGGCGACTGCGCCGGCCATGTTCGCACCGAGCCACGCGCCGATCGGCGCGCCTAGCGCCAATACCGTCATCGCCATCGGCCTGCGATCCGGCGGAAAGCAATCCGAGACGATGGCCGTGGACGGCGGTGTTCCGCCCGCTTCGCCCGCGCCGACGCCGATGCGCCCTAGCAGGAATTCCCAATAGTTTCGCGACAGCCCGCAAAGCGCCGTGAATGCGGACCAGATGATCAGGGAGGCGGCCAGGATATTGCGCCGATTGGAGCGATCCGCGAACCAGGAAATCAGAATGCCGAATGAGACATAAAAAATCGCGAGCGGAGCCCCTGTGAGCCATGCCACGCCCTTGTCGGTCAATTTCAATTCGAGGCGGATCGGCTCGAGGACGGTGGATACGACGTAGCGGTCGGCGATGTTGATCGCGTATATCAAACACGTCAGGATCAGGACGTACCAACGCTCGATCGATGAGGGGGGCGCCTGGGTTCGCGGCAGGTCGATTACAGTCGTGCTCAAGCTGTGTAGCCTTAGGTTTGACTCATGCGTAGCACCATACAGGGTTCGACGCAGTTTCGCGACGGGGCACAACAGGTTCGAAAAATGGCATGGGCGAATCGCGAAATGGCATAGCACGAGCGGGGCGAAAGACTAAGCTCGGTACGTGGAAACCTTTGACTACATAATCGTCGGCGCGGGCTCCGCGGGCTGCGTGCTCGCCGACCGGTTGTCGGCGAGCGGCCGCGATCGGGTCTTGGTGCTCGAAGCCGGCGGCAGCGACCGGCGCTTTTGGATCAAGACGCCCATCGGCTACGGCCGCACCTTCGCCGACCCTGCGGTCAATTGGAAGTACCAAACTCGGCCGAATCCCGGCTTGAACG
>DATMNF010000114.1:0-20078 GCA_035569355.1 Steroidobacteraceae bacterium | reverse complement strand
GCAAGCCGCTCGATTTTTCCAAGCCGTTCACGCTCGAAGCCTCGGCCGGCGCGGTGTACGCGGATCTTCCCTCGAAGGCCGACCCGCAGTTCAGCGCCCTCGGTGCTTTCAAGAACGACGCGGATAATTTCGGCGTCATGCTGCAGTTGTTCTCGGAGAAACGGCATCTGAGACGCGACGGCATCGAAGTGCTGGGCTACGACACGATTGCCCCCGGCAGCGCCCTCGCACTCTCGAATCCGGATCTGTCCGGGGTGCAGTACCCGCACGAAATGGGCGCCGCGCTCTTCACGCAGACACGCGAACGCAATGGCGGCCTGGTCGACGTCGAGTTCAAGCCTGTCGACAGCGACACCCTCGATCTGACTGCGTTTTCCTCAAGGCTCTTGGCCAGCAATTACAACCGCAACTATCTGTTCTGGGGCACGCACTTCATCAATGCGGGCGGGCCGAAAGGCCCGAGCGGGCTTCCGGCAGGGGCCGGCGTGTGCGCGCCCGCGGTGGCAAAGCTCGGATATCAGGCGCCCAATCCCGGCTACACGATAGTCGACAACACCCTGGTGTCGGCGACCTTTGCGCCCTGCCCTGGAACCGACTACGGAGTGTATGACCAGATTTCCCGCCCGGATGAAGAGGCCACCGCGAACTTCGTCAATCTCGACAACACCTGGAACGCGACCGATGCGTTGAGCTTTTTGGGCCAGGTGGGCTACTCCTGGGGAGACGGCAAGACACCGGAGCAAGATGTGTCGGAGACCTCTCCTGGCATCGGCACCGGCGCCGCCTACCAGTTGAACGGCATCGGCAGCGGCCCGAACTTCAATTTGGGCACGCAGAACAACACCACGCCCTTCCCGGGCGGTGTGCCGGTCGCCTTCGGCTGGATTTTCGGCGACCAGAACATCGACGTGAAGGACACGGAGACGTGGGCCAAGATCGACGGCGATTTCAAGGTGCAAGATGATTCTTGGACCGACCTCAAATTCGGGGCGCGGTTTGAGAAGCATGACCGCACCTCCGCCAACGTGATCGGCCAGGGTCCGACCGCGCTCGCTTCGGGTGCCACCACCTTTGCGGGCCAATACCCGAAGGGAGGCTTCTCGAATTACCCATCGAACTTCAATACCTTCGGCGCTTCGATTCCCACCGGTGTCTGGTATTGGTCGCCGGCGCAATTGCAGGCCTACAACAGCCCGGCCGACGTCAACCGCGATCCGGTGACCCGCTTGGACTGGAACTCCATGTTTTCGGTGTACGAAAAAGACAGCGCAGCGTTCGTGCAGGCGGATTTCAAGGGCAGCAACTGGGCGGGCAACGTGGGCCTGCGCTATGTGCACACCGACGAAGACGTGATCACCTACACCTTGGTCGGCGCGACCCAGCCGGGTGCGATCACGACCTCGGCCTTCGGTCCGTTCATTGCCGTGAACACCAAGCACGGCTACAACGACGTGCTGCCGAGCGCCAACTTGAAGCTCGACCTGGCTCCGGATCTCGTAGCGCGATTCGCGGCGGCCGAGACCATGACGCGTGCCGACTACTCGGCGCTCGGCGGATTCACCAACCTCTCGCCCCCCGGCGCGGCCGGTCAAACCGGCGGCGGCTCCACCGGCAATCCGGACTTGAAACCCATCCGTTCCACCAATCTGGACGCCGGTCTCGAATGGTATTTCGCCAAGCGTTCCTTGTTATCGGCAACGGCCTTCTACATGGATCTGCGTAACTACGTGACTTACGGCAGCGTGTACAAGTCCTATCTCACGTACAGCACTGTATTCCCCACCGGAACCCTCGTGCCATACAACTTGACCGCACCCATCAATGCCAAGGGTCGCGTCGAGGGCGCCGAATTCGCCTACCAGCAGGCGTTCACGGACAATTTCGGCTTCATCGGCAACTACACCTATGCCGACGGCAAGCAGACCTCGCTCCTGGGGCCCAGCGGCGACGACCGGCTGGTGGGAACATCGAAGAACACCTACAACGTTCAGGGTTACTTCGAGAATTCATCCTTCAGCGCGCGCGTGGCCTACACCTATCGGTCATCGTTCTACAGTGGACTGGACCGCAGCACGGCGTTCACGCAATACAACACCGGTACGCTGTCGGCCTCCCTGGGCTATACCATCAACCAGAACTTCTCGATCACGCTGGATGGTCAGAATCTCAACAATCCAACCCTGAAGTACTACGCGTTGAATCAGGAACAGCCGCGGGCCTTCTACAAGAACGGCTCTCAGTACTACTTGAACTTCCGCTACAAGATGTAACGGGTCGACGGTCGCCGTACGGGACGATCAGCGCACGAGGCGATCAGGTAGAGTGCGCAACGTGCGGCATGGTTTGAGTTCGGATCGACAAACGAGGGCGGCGATGCACGCCGCTCTCGCTTTAGCCTTGGGCCTGGCGCTGACGCCGGCAGCGCGCGGCACCGTGATCCCGAATCCCGCCGAAGTGGCGCCAGGGATGGGGGTCTTCAGCGTGGACCAGACGACCTCGGTCCAGGTACCGCGGGGCGATCGAGACGCCGACGCCGCCGCCCGCTATCTCATCCAATTGTGGACGCGTACCAACAACTTGAGCCTGCGCGTCATCACCGGTTCCGCTGCGCATGCGATAACGTTTCGGCACCGCGGCGGTTTCGCTCCGGAAGGCTACGGTCTTGAGGTCACGCCGCAACGGATCACGGTGTCGGCAAGTACCGCGGCAGGCCTTTTCTACGGCGCCGTCACACTCTGGCAACTCCTGCCGCCGGGGACCGAGACCGGTCGAATTCCTGCGCAAACTATCCATGATGCGCCGGCGTACGCATGGCGCGGTCTCATGCTCGACTCCGCCCGCCACTTTCAGTCGCCCGCCTTCGTGCACTCCATGATCGACTGGATGGCCTGGCACAAGCTCAATATCCTGCAATGGCATTTGACCGACGATCAAGCGTGGCGGCTCGAGATCCGCAAGTACCCGCGCCTGACTTCCGTCGGCGCATGGCGCGTCGACCCCGGCGGCGCGCGCTACGGCGGCTTCTACACCCAAGACGAAGTGCGCGAGATTGTTCGCTTCGCGGCGACCCGTCACGTGCACATCGTGCCGGAAATCGAAATGCCGGGCCATGCGACTGCGGCAATTGCCGCGTATCCGGCGCTTGGCGCGCGGAACTCCTCGACCGGTGCTGCGCCGCTCGCAGTCTCGGCCAGCTGGGGCGTCCATACGCATCTATTCAATCTCGAACCCGAAACCTTTGCTTTTCTCCAGAGCGTGCTGGCCGAAGTCATGGAATTGTTCCCCGGACCTTACCTTCACATCGGCGGCGACGAGGCGGTCAAGGACGAGTGGAACGCGTCCCCGGAAGTGCAGGCGCGCGCGCGGCTGCTCGGAATCCACGACCCCGATGCGCTGCAGACGTACTTCACCCAAAGGATTGGCCGCTATCTTGCCGCGCACGCCCGGCGGATGGTGGGCTGGGACGAGATCCTACGGCCGGGGCTGCAGAAGACCGCGGTCGTGATGTCATGGCACGGGGTAGACGGAGCGCACGCCGCCGCGCTAGCCGGCAACGACACCATCCTCGCACCTTGGCCGATTCTGTATTTCGACAACCGGCAGAGCATGCTTCCAACCGAACCACCGGGCCGGCTGAAAGTCGTCTCGCTCCAGGACGTGTACGACTTTGAGCCGCGCGACGCGGCGCTCAGCGAAGAGCAGCGACATCATGTGCTCGGCGTCCAGGCGAACCTATGGACTGAGCACATCCAAACCGAAGCGCGCGTGCAATGGATGGCGCTGCCGCGCGCGGCGGCGCTCGCCGAGGTGGGCTGGACGGCGCAAGGACGCCGCCGGTGGCAGGATTTCGTCGGGCGCCTCGCGCCCATGTTCGCCCGCTATCGAGCGTTCGGCTTGAACTATTCAGACAGCGTGTTTGCACCGAGCGCAACAATTTCGCGCAAGCCCGACGGCTTTACGATAAGCCTGTCGAACCAGGCACAGAGCGACGCCGCCGGGCTTTCCGACATACGCTACGCGCTGGGCGGCGGCGATCTCTCCGCGCAGTCGGCGCGCTACGAAGCGCCGTTAAACGTGCCGGTTGGCACGTCGATTCGTGCCGCAGCTTTTATTGGCGCCGACCAGGCTTCACGCACCGGCGTCTGGCGTCTCGATGCCGAGGCGGCACTGCGCCGCGACAGTCACGAACTCGAACTGTGCAGCGATGGCGTCGGACTGTTGCTGGAGCCGCCCGGGGCGAACGCCCCGCTTGCGATCGATATCATGAACCCGTGCTGGATCGATCGCAGCGTGGATGTGTCGAAGGGACCACGCTTCGTTGCCGCCGTCGCTCCCCTGCCGTTCAACTACGAACTTGGGTTGGATACGGCCAAGATTCGCGTTGGCGACGCGCGCACCGCAGAGGGCGAACTCGAGATCCACATCGACGGCTGCGACACACCCACACTTGCGGTCTTGCCGCTCGCACCGGCAACCGCCTCCAAACAGGCGACGACCTTGCCCGGACAGCAACTGCCCCGCTTACCCGGTGTTCATGACCTCTGCCTGCGTTTCGCGCGCCCGAAGCTCGATCCCTTGTGGGCGCTCGATTGGATCGAGATCGGAGGGTAGCCGAGAATGTCACTACGAATCCTGGCGCCGTTCGATGGATGGTGCGGTCCGCTCGATGAGGTACCGGACCCGGTATTTGCGGGACGTATGCTGGGCGATGGTCTGGCGATCGACCCCACCGTCGGGGTGCTCGTCGCGCCCTGCGCCGGAGAGATCATCACTCTGCCGGCCAGCGCACATGCAGTGTCGATCCGCGCCGCTGACGGCGTCGACCTGTTGATTCACGTCGGTATCGACACCGTCCAGCTGGGCGGACGCGGATTCGAAGCGCGCGTCCGGCCCGGCGCAACCGTTCGAGCGGGCGACGAGCTGATACGTTTCGATCTCGATATCGTGGCGCGAGGCGCGAAGAGTCTGATCACTCCGATCGTCGTCACGCCGATGGACGGGCTGCACCTTTTAGAGCGTCGCCGGGCGGGTTTGGTGCGGGCGGGCGATCGGCTATTCGAAATCGCGGGTATCGCTGGCATCGCGGCCGCGGCGATCCCGCGCCGAGAGGCCGGGGAGACGGTCACTCAGACGCTCGCCGTACCCCTGCACCAGGGCCTGCACGCGCGACCGGCGGCGCTGCTCGCGCAACGCGCCAAGACGTTCAGCGCCCAAATCTCTCTCAGCGCTCATGGCCGCAGTGCGAATGCTCGCAGCGTCGTTGCCGTGATGGCGCTCGGGGTTCGCCACGGCGACGAATTGTCCATTCGAGCCGGCGGCGCCGACGCGGGGCAGGCGGTAGAAGCTCTGGCAGCCGCCATTCAGGAGGCGCTCCTCATGGAATCCGCCGCTCGTCACGACGTGCCCGGCCGCAGCGATGCCGCACCGCACGTCGATGCCACACTGCACGGCGGGGCCGCGGCGCCGATGGCCCGCGCCGGTGTTCTTACCGGCGCGACAGCGGTCCCTGGTTTTGCGGTCGGCCGCGCCGCGCGACTCGAGCGTCGCGAGATCGTTGTCGCGGAGACTGGCGCTGGCGCAGCCAAGGAAAAGGCCGCCTTGCAACAGGCACTGGCTCAAGTGCGCATGCGGCTCGCACGCGTGGCCGAAGCACGCGGCGGCGCCCGGCGCGGCGGCGCCCGGCGCGAAATCATTGCTGCCCATCTTGAGTTTCTCGATGATCCTCAGGTGAACGAGCAAGCACACGAGCTCATCGCTGCGGGAAAAAGCGCCGGCTTCGCCTGGCGTGCCGCAATCCGCCGCGCGATTGCCGGGCTCGAGGCACTCGAGGATTCGCGCCTGCGGGAACGGGCGGATGATTTGCTCGACGTGGAATCGCATGTGCTGCTCGCGCTCGCCGGCGAAGCGCGGCCGATGAACATCCCGTTGCCCGAACACGCCGTGCTGATCGCAGACGACCTGCTGCCCTCGGAACTGACCGCACTCGACGGGCGACGGCTGGCGGCCATTTGCTTGGGGCGAGGCGGCACCACCTCGCACGTCGCCATCCTGGCGGCCGCCATGGAGATCCCCATGCTGGTCGGCTTGGGCGCCGCAATCCGGGATATCGCCAACGGCGCCACGGTGATCGTCGATGCCGACGGCGGCCGGCTGGATACCGCGCCGCCGGCATCGGCCATCGAACAGGCGCGATCGGCCGTCGATTCGCAGCTCATGCACCGGGCTAGGACCCGAGCCGAAGCGCAAGTTGAGTGCCGCGCGCGCGACGGCACGCGCATCGAGGTGTTCGCGAATCTCGGGAATGTGCTGGATGCGGCAGCGGCTGTCGCCAATGGAGCCGAAGGCTGCGGGCTGCTGCGCACCGAATTTCTCTTCATCGATCGGGATACGGCGCCCGACGAGGCAGAACAGCTGGCCTCATACCAGGACATCGCTGCAACCCTGGGGCCCCGGCCGCTGATTTTGCGGCTGATGGACGTGGGCGGTGACAAGCCGCTGCGCTACCTGCCGCTGCCCGCGGAGGAAAACCCGGCGCTCGGCCTGCGCGGCGTTCGCACCGCTCTCGCGCGTCCCGATTTATTGCGCACGCAGCTGCGCGCGGCGTTGCAGGTGCTGCCCGCAGGCAACGTGCGGTTGCTCATCCCCATGATTACCGACGTTGCGGAAATACTTGCCGTGCGCGGCGTGATCGACGAAATCGGAATCGAGCTCGGCACTCATGCCGGCATCCAGTTGGGCGCGATGATCGAGACTCCCGCCGCCGCGCTGACGGCCTCCAGTCTCGTCCGCGAGGTCGACTTCTTGTCGATCGGCAGCAACGACTTGACGCAGTACACGCTCGCCATGGATCGCGGCCACCCGCAACTCGCGGGCCGCACCGACGCCTTGCATCCTGCGGTGCTCAAGCTCGTCGCGGCGGCAGCGACCGCCGGTGTCGCTGCGGGCAAGATGGTGGCGGTCTGCGGCGGCGTGGCGGCGGATCGATTCGCGGTGCCTATATTGCTGGGGCTCGGCGTGCGCGAGCTTTCCGTGGTGCCCGCGGCGGTCCCTGCGCTCAAGCGCCAGATCCGCCACCTTCAGATCAGCGACTGCCGCGAACTCGCGATGCGCTGCCTCGATCTCGCATCCCCCGCCGAGGTGCGTGCGTTGGTGGCGCAAACCCTCGAACCTTCCGGAGATCTGCCATGAAACTGCGCTTTGGAGGACTCCAACAACTCGGACGGGCGTTGATGCTGCCGATCGCGGTGTTGCCGATCGCCGGTCTCTTGCTGCGCTTGGGACAACCGGACCTCCTCGGGTGGCCCGCGATGGCGGCAGCCGGCGACGCGATCTTCTCGAATCTTGGCCTGCTGTTTGCCGTCGGTGTCGGTGTTGGCCTGGCGCGCGAGAACCATGGCGCGGCCGGCCTCGCCGCACTCGTCGGCTTTCTGGTCACGACGCGCGCCGTTGAGACTCTGCTGGCGGCGCCGCCGGGTACGCTGGCGAAACTCAGCATCCCGGTCGGACTTCTGTCCGGCGTCATCGCCGGCGTCAGCTACAACCGGTTCAGCAACATCTCACTGCCGAGCTACTTGAGTTTTTTCGGCGGGCGCCGCTTCGTGCCCATCATCAGCGGGCTTGCGGGCCTCGCGTTGGCCGCCGTCGTGGGCTACGCGTGGCCATTCTTGGAGCGCGGAATGGATGCCACCAGCCAGGCCATTCTGGGCGCGGGGTCGCTCGGTCTGTTCGCCTACGGCGTCCTGAACCGGATATTGATCGTCACCGGCCTGCATCACATCCTCAATAACTTCGCGTGGTTCATCGTCGGCGACTATCACGGGGCCACCGGCGATCTGAAACGATTCTTCGCCGGCGACCCGACCGCTGGGGCGTTCATGTCGGGTTTCTTTCCCGTGATGATGTTCGGGTTGCCGGGAGCGTGCCTCGCCATGTATCACGCAGCGCCGCCGGAGCGGCGCGCCGGAGTCGCGGGGCTGCTCTTGTCGCTGGGTTTGACCTCGTTCTTGACCGGAGTCACTGAACCGGTTGAATTCACCTTCATGTTCTTGGCTCCCGTCCTCTATGCGCTGCATGCCATCGCGACGGGGTTGGCCATGGTCCTCATGGACCTCTTCGGCGTGCGGCTCGGCTTCAGTTTCTCGGCGGGACTCTTCGACTACGTGCTCAACTTCAGCCATGCTCAACGGCCGCTTCTGCTACTGCCGATCGGCGCGGCATACTTCGGCCTCTACTACGGAGTCTTTCGAGTGCTCATCGCACGGTTGAATCTTGCGACACCCGGTCGGGAAGTCGACGACGCGACGGCGCAGCCGCTCGTCCCCGCCACCCCCGGCGCCCGGGCACAGGCCTTCGTGACGGCCTTGGGGGGAGCTGCGAATATCACCGAAGTGGCCGCGTGCACGACCCGTCTGCGGCTGGTTCTCGCCGACAACAAGGCGATCGACGAGACGATGCTCAAGCGCTTGGGAGTGCGAGGCGTCCTGCGCTCCTCGGCGGAAGGACTTCAAGTGGTGCTGGGCCCGATCGCCGATCAAGTCGCGGGCGAGATCCGCGCTGCGCTGCGCGCGCCTCCGACTGCCGCGCCGATCGACGCGGCGGGTTTGATCGCGGCGATGGGCGGCCGCGACAATGTCGTCGACTTTGGAGCGTTCGCCGGGCGTCTGCTGATCCGCACGGCGCGGCCGGACAACATCGATGTGTCTGCCTTGGAGAAGCTCGGGATCCGCGGGATCGCGCGCTCCGCCGCCGACTCGATTCAGGTGCTCGTTGCGGGCCCCGTCGAGGCCTGGAGCGAGCCATTGAGGCGCCTGCTCTGACCATGACCATCACCGCTGCGGTGATCCGGGAAATCGTCGGTCTCGGCACCGACGCCATTCGACGCGATGTGCTGCCCGACAAGCGGCCGGCGGTCTTTCGCGGGCTGGTGAGCGGCTGGCCCGCCGTACTGCAGGGAGCGGTTTCTCCGGCTGCCCTGGTACGCTATCTCAACCGCTTCGACAGCGGCAAGTCCGTGGATGCCCTGCTCGCGGCGCCGGAGATCGACGGCCAGATCTTCTACAACGATTCGATGAGCGGCTTTAATTTTCTGCGCAATCGCCTGCCGCTGGCAGCCGTCGCGGAACAGGTCCTGCGCTATGCGCAGTTCCCCAAGTCCCCGGCGGTTGCGGCGCAGAGCGCCCTCATCCGCGATTGCCTGCCCGGCTTTGCCGATGAGAATCGTTTGGATCTCGTCGATGACAACGTGCTGCCTCGCATCTGGCTCGGCAACCGGATCACCACCCCCACCCACGTCGATGAGTGGAACAACATCGGCTGCGTCGTCGCGGGGCGCCGCCGCTTCACGCTGTTTCCTCCGGAGCAGATTGCCAACCTCTACATCGGCCCCCTGGATTTTGCGCCCACGGGGGCTCCGATGAGCCTGGTGTCCCTGCGCAATCCCGATTTCGGCCGGTACCCCAAGTTTCGCGAGGCAATGGCGGCCGCTCACGTGGCGGAGCTAACCCCGGGTGATGCGATATTCATTCCAGCGCTCTGGTGGCACCACGTCGAGTCGCTCGAATCCTTCAATATGCTCGTGAACTACTGGTGGCACGACCTAGCTGGCGATGGGGCGCTCGCGGATTCTGCGTTCGATGCACTGCTGCATGGAATTCTCAGCATCCGATCCTTGCCGCCGGCCACCCGACGCGCTTGGGGCGCCTTTTTCGAGCAGTACGTGTTCGGCGATGCGGCCGCGACGCTGGAGCATATTTCTCCCGAGCGACGCGGTATCCTAGGTGCTTTGTCGGCCGAACAAATGGCCGGCCTGCGGGCGCACCTGGCCAAGCGGCTGACGCGTTAAGGAGATCGATCGCGATGCAAGCACGTGAGCTATCGGATACCACCAACGCCGCGCCAATTCAGTTGTCGCTGCGCATTCGGCATCCCGCGATCGACCCTGCGGAGATATCCGAGGCGTTGGCGCTCGAGCCTGAGCATTGCTTCAAGGCTGGCGACCCCCGCGGTGCTACGGGGCACCACACGCAGAGCTACTGGCTGGCCTCCCTAAGCGTCGAACCTTGGCTTAGCCCCAGCGAGTCGAAGAACTTCAAGGTCTGGGGTATCGAGGGCGTCTTGGCTTATTTCGTGCGGCGCTTGAACACACATCATTCGTTCCTGGAGCGGATACAGAACGAAAGCGGTGATATATCGCTGTTGCTCGGTCTCGAGCGCGAATCGGTCTGCGACTTTACCTTGCCGGTTTCGCTCGCGCGCTTACTGGCCCAGTCCGGCATTTCGATCGAGTTCAAGTTCGACTCTTGAAGCGCTGTGAGAAGGCTCCTACGCGCTCCAAGGGTGCCAACCTGTTGCTTCGCTGCGGTTCCGGCAAAACAATCACCCCAGCGTTGACAGCGGTTCGAAGTGGAAGGAGACTGCCTGCCGTGGGTAAACAGCTCGATGAATTGTTCGAAGGAGTCGACGACTTGATCAAGCGGGTTGCCGACACGGAAGACCCTGAAATCCGCAGGATCAGGGCGAAAGTACACGCTTCCATGGCGGTGGCCAAAACCGCGCTCGAAGACGGTGCGGCGATGCCGGTCCACCGCCGGACACCCCCATTTGACGACGACACAGGCGATGATCCCGATCAGGGCCTGAGCGTTGCGCTTTTGGTGGGGGTGGGGCTCGGCGTCATTATGTCAATGCAGCAGTGATTACGCCGGCTCGGACCTTTCCTACGTCCGATCGGCCCGCTCGCCGAATGAGAATCGTCGGCCTTCATGCTCGACTTGGCGCATGGGCGAGATCGGACATAAATTCGAGATCGGACATAAATTATTGCCGTGCATCGCAATCCTGGGTTTCTATGGACTCGGTTCCATGAACGGCGCTCTTGCCACTCCCCCGGCTCATGGCAAAGCGGCCGCGCTTTCGAATTCTCATCCGACGTTGGACTTGCGCCCCTCGGTAACCGCGCTCGCGTCGGTAACGGCGCTCGCGACCGCCGATAAGACTCCGGCCGCTTTTCCGTCGTCCTTGCACCGGCAAAGCCTGAATACCCCGGAACAGATAGAGCTCCCATCCCTCGGTGCGGATAGGGGCGCCCAAACTCGTATACCGAGCCGCATGGAGGAGTATGTACGGCGTGTACACCGGGAGGGACTCCCGGTCGCGCGCCTCTGGGAGAACAAGTCGGCGCTGGTCAGCCTGGGATTGAATAAGAAAGGCAAGCCAGGGCTCTGGATCGTTCAGAAAATCCGCTGATTCCATAGACAACCATGTCATCCCCGCTTCGAATCCTTTACGTCGAGGACAATCCCATCGTGCGCGAGGTGACGTCTGAACTGTTGACGCAAGACGACCGCCACATCGTCGCTTTGGGGACGGCCGAAGAGGCCCTGCGCGAATTCCGGGACCAGCCGTTTGATATCCTCATTACAGACATCAGTTTGCCGGCCATGTCGGGCTTGGATTTGGCTCGCAAGATCCTCGAGTTCGCACCGCAGGCGGCGATCATCGTCGCCTCGGGCTATGTTTTGGACTTGAGCCTGAAGACATGGGGACCGAAGGTTCGCGCCATCGTCAAACCGTTCGAGGCTCCGCAGATCGACGCGCTCATTGCGGAACTGTGTACGGAGCCCGCTTAAGCGCCAAGATTCAGCAGTGCCGCGTTGCCGCCCGTCGCCGTGGTGTTGACCGTGAGTGTCCGCTCATTCGCGAAGCGCGCGAGATAATGCGGCCCCCCCGCCTTCGGTCCGGTACCCGACAGCCCGGTCCCGCCGAACGGTTGCACCCCCACGACGGCGCCGATCATGTTGCGATTGACGTAGGTATTGCCGATCGCAGTTTGCTCGAAGACCTCGCGCCAGAAGGACTCCAGACGGGTCTGAACGCCCAAGGTCAGTCCGTAATTGCTGGCCCGAATCGAGTGCAACACCTCGCCGATATCGGCGGATCGATACCGAACGACATGCAGGATCGGCCCGAATTCCTCGCGCGTGAGCTGCGCCGCGCTTTTCAGTTCGATCAGGTGCGGCGCGAAGAAGCTGCCGTTCACATGCGCCTCGCCTAGGCGGCAGGCGTGAACGATGCGCGCCTCCTTGCGCATACGCGCGACATGCTGCGCGAGACCCTCCGCCGCCACCGGCGTGATCACCGGTCCCAGATCGGTCTTGAAATCGGACGGATCGCCGATGGTCAGCTCGTCCATTGCGCCTGCGATCATCTCCAGCACCTGATCCGCGATATCGTCCTGCAAAAACAATAGCCGCAACGCTGAGCAGCGTTGTCCGGCGCTCATGAATGCGGAACTCAGCACGTCGTCGACCACTTGCTCGGGGAGAGCCGTCGAGTCGACGATCATCGCATTCATTCCGCCGGTCTCCGCGATCAGCGGCACGATCGCGCCGCCGCGCGCGGCCAAACTGCGATTGATCGTGAGCGCGGTTGCCGTCGAACCCGTCATCGCGACTCCGGCCAACGCAGCGTGCGCAAACGCCACTTCGCCGAACAGGCGACCCGGCGCGGGCATCAGATGCACGGCGTGCGGCGGCACCCCGGCTTCGTGCAGCAACTTCACGAAGCGCGCGGCGATCAACGGCGTGGGTTCAGCCGGTTTCGCGACGACGGTGTTGCCGGCAGCCAGCGCGGCCGTGACCTGGCCGGCGAAGATCGCCAAGGGAAAATTCCAAGGACTGATGCAGGCGAAAACGCCGCGTCCGTGGAGCGACAGTTCGTTCAATTCACCGGTCGGACCCTTGAGGTGCGCAGGGGCCCCGAACTCGGCGCGCGCTTGGACCGCATAGTAGCGGCAGAAATCCACGGCCTCGCGAACCTCGGCGATGGCATCCGAGATCGTCTTGCCCGCTTCACGCACCAAGAGCGCATGAAAATCCGCGCGACTCGCTTCGAGAAGATCGGACGCCCTGTCCAGGCACTCGGCACGCGCATTGCCGCCGCACCGATTCCACTCGGCCTGTGCGGCGGCGCTCGCATCGAACGCTGCGACGATTTCGCCGGGAGTGGCATCGCGGGTGCTGCCCACGTGATCGCGGCGGTCGGCCGGGTTGGTGACCGGATGCGTGCTTCCCGGCAGCACGATTCCATTGACGATCGGCCCGGCAACCGGCTTGGCGGCACGCCGAGCGGATAGCTCCTTACGCAGCGCCTCGATCTCGGGTGGATTGCCCAGGTCGATCCCCCGGGAATTGCGCCGATCGGCATAGAGCGCGCCGGGGATGGGTAGCCGAGGATGCGCATAGGACTCCAAACGTTCGATCTCCGAAATGGGATCGCGAACGATCTCGGCTACGGCCACCTGCTCATCCATGAAACGATTCACAAACGACGTATTGGCGCCATTCTCCAAGAGGCGCCGCACGAGATACGCGAGCAGATCCTTGTGCTCGCCCACGGGCGCATACACGCGGACGCGGGGAAACTTCGCGATCTGGCGCCCTGCCTCTGCATACAAGAGGCGTCCCATGCCGTGCAGGCGCTGAAATTCATAGTCTGCCCCGGCCGGCGCGAGTTCCAGCACCGATGCGATGCTGTGAGCGTTGTGCGTCGCAAATTGCGGGTAGATCACCTCCGCATGGCTAAAGAGACGGCCCGCGCACGCCAAGTAGGAGACGTCAGTGGTGACCTTGCGCGTGAAAACGGGATACCCGTCCAGGCCCCGCTCCTGCGCGCGCTTGATTTCCGAATCCCAGTAGGCCCCCTTTACCAAGCGCACCGTCATGCGTCTGCCGCAGCTTCGGGCAGTCGCGGCCACCCAATCGATGACGTCCAAAGCGCGCTTGCCGTAGGCCTGCACGGCGAGCCCCAGCCCCGTCCAATGACGCGTGCCCGAATCCCTCGCCAGAGCTTCGATCACGTCCAAGGACAGATCCAGCCGGTCCGCTTCCTCGGCGTCGATGGTGAGCTGAATCCCCAAACCGGCCGCGCGGCGGGCGAGCGCCGCGACCAACGGCACCAAGCGCTGCATCACCTGCTCCCGCTGCAGCAAGGAATAGCGAGGCTCCAACGCCGACAGTTTGATGGAAATGCTCGAGGTCTCTTGAGCTGGCCGGCCCGCCGCGGCCGCCCCGATGACATCGATGGCATGCTCGTACGACTCGAGATAACGCTGCGCGTCGTTGAGCGTCCTCGCGCCTTCGCCCAACATGTCGAACGAACACAATGCAACATCCGGTTCGCGCGCGCTGCGCGCGAGCGCCTCCTCGATGCTGCGGCCGACCACGAATTCGCCGCCGATGATGCGCATCGCGCGGCGCACCGCCAGGCGGACCAGGGGCTCGCCGGCTTTGCGAGTGAGCTTTCGCATCCATCCGGCCGTATCCGTCTTGATGCTTGGATCGAGTTCAAGAATGCCGCCGGTGAGCATCAGCCCCCAAGTCGAGGCATTGACGAACAGCGATTCCGACTTGCCGGCGTGCGACGACCAATCGCCGGAGGCCAGTTTCTCGGCGATCAGCCGGTCGGCGGTCGCATCATCGGGAATGCGCAGCAACGCCTCGGCAATGCACATGAGCGCAATGCCTTCTTGATTCGAGAGTCCAAACTCCTGCAGGAATGCGTCCAAGAACGGCCGCTCGTCGCGCCGAGCTCGCGCGCCCTCCACGAGCGCCACGGCCGACGCCACGGCGCGGTGGCGTGCGCCGCCGGTGAGTTCCAAGGCATGCAGGAGCCCGGTCACCGCCCGCTCCTCAGGCCATTCGCCGTGCTCCCTTATCGCCTGACGCAGGGCGTCCGGAGCGGTCGGTTCCGACACATCGTTCAAGTTGGCGGCCATTGGCGTCAAGTATCGGCAAGAGCGCTCGAGAACACCAGAGGCTTGCGCATCAGGGTGCTCTTGCCGAACAGCGATTCGACCAGGTCGACGGCAAGCACGGCTGTTTTGTTGCGCACGTCCAAGGCCGGGTTCAATTCCATGATGTCCAGGGAGGCGACGCGGCCCGTGTCGGCGATCATCTCCATGCAGAGTTGCGCTTCGCGATATGACAGGCCGCCGGCCACGGTGGTGCCCACGCCGGGCGCAATTTCCGGATCGAGACAGTCGACATCGAAGCTGACATGCAGGTGCGTGTCCGGATCCATGTTCTCGAGCGCGCGCTCCATGACGCGTCTCACGCCCATCTCGTCGATGCAGCGCATGTCGAATACTTCCAAGTCCTGTTCGTGCACGAAGCGCCTTTCGCCGGCATCGACGCTGCGAATTCCGATCTGGCGGATCCATTGCGGACGAATCGCCGGCGTCACGCCGCCGATTTGCAGCAACTCGCGCGGACCGAAACCGCACAAGCACGACACGGGCATGCCGTGCAGGCTCCCGCTCGGCGAGAGTTCGCGAGTATTGAAATCGGCATGCGCATCCAGCCACAGCACGCGCAGCGGCCTATGCGTGTCGCGGCAATGGCGTGCAACCGCCGAAATCGAGCCGATGCTCAAGGAATGATCGCCGCCGAGCAGGATCGGCAACCGGCGTTCACGCAGTTCCCGATATACCGCATCGTGCACTTCATGGTTCCAAGCCGTAACCTGGGCAAGATTGCGATAGCCGTTCGATTTGATGAGCCCGGAATTCGGCGGCCCGCTGACGTTGCCGCAATCGACGACGTCGAGACCGCGGAGCGTCAGCGCCGCATGAATGCCGGCAACGCGCAGCGCTTCGGGCCCCATGGAAGCGCCGCGATCGCTGGCACCGACATCCGTCGGTGCGCCGATGAGGCTCGCGGTGCGCGGGGGAGCACTCATCACGCGAACCTGCGGCGGCGCTGCCGAATTGGTTCATTCGCCAAAGCCGAGAATAGGTCTTTCGGATCGTCCATCTCAGGTATGAGATCCACGTGCTGCGCTCCCTCGGGCTGTTCGGCGTTCAAGCGCTGCAGATAACGCAGCGACGAGAAGTCATTGAGCGCGAAACCGACGGAATCGAACAAGGTCACTTCGCGGTCGTTCGAGCGGCCGGGATGCACTCCGCGCAGTACCTGTGCGAACTCGATGACCTGGGCCGCCGTGTCGAGTTGTTGAATCTCACCCTCGATTCTCGCTTGCGGCTCGAACTCGACGACGATGCGCAAATCCCTGGCACGCACGATGTCGGCGTGCAGTTCGGTCTTGCCGGGACAGTCCCCGCCCACGGCATTGAGGTGCATCCCCGGCTCGATCATGTCCGGCGTCAAGATGGTCGCGTTGCGCTTGTCGGCGGTCGCCGTGGTCACGATATCGGCGCCGCGCACCGCATCGCGCGTGCTGGCGCAGCGCGTGACCTCGAGGTCGGCAAGCCGCAACTGCGCCAAATTGCGCATCAGCTTGGCCGTGGCTTCTGTGTCGGTGTCGTAGAGCCGCAACGTTCGCACCCCCATCATGCGGTGGAATGCGATGGCCTGGAATTCGCTCTGCGCGCCGTTGCCGATCAAGGCCATCACGCTGCTCGCTGGGCGCGCCATACGGCGGGCGGCGAGCGCGGACATCGCCGCGGTGCGAAGCGCCGTAACGAAAGTCATTTCCGACAGCAGCAGTGGGTAGCCGGTCGCCACGTTCGCGAGCACGCCGAACGCCGTGACAGTGAGCAGCTTCTGCGCCGTGTTCTTGGGGTGACCATTGACGTATTTGAACGAATACAACCGTCCGTCGCTGGTCGGCATGAGTTCGATGACGCCGCCTGCGGAATGGATGGCGTGGCGGGGTGATTTATCGAAATCATCCCAACGCCGGTAGTCGGCTTCGATTTCGGCCGCCAACTCCTCGATGAAGCGGCCTGCGCCGATGCGGGACACCAACTCGCGGAGCCGCGTGGTTCCAATGTAATCCACCATGATCGTTCCCCAAATCCAGCCAATCGTCAGTTTCCAGGGGTTTTGAGCCAAAGAAAAGCCAGAAAGTTGACCAAAAAGCGAGGGAAACAGGCAATATTGTCAGCAATTTTTGACGTTTTGTACTACAGGGGGGTCCGCAAGGCCATGGACGCTACCGATCGTCAACTGCTTTCACTGCTGCGCGACAACGCGCGACTGTCCGTAGCCGCCCTGGCCAAGGCGCTGCGCGTCGCGCGCGGCACCGTCCAGAACCGGCTCGCGCGAATGGAGAAGGACGGCACCATCGTCGGTTACACGGTCAAGCTCAAGCCGCAAGACGAGGATCAACGGATCCGGGCCTTGATGACGGTGGCAGTCGAGGGCAACCGAACGGATGAAGTGCTGCGGGCGCTCCGTGGCGACCCGGCGGTGTGCGCGCTTCACACCACCAACGGACGCTGGGACATCGTCGCTGAACTGCGAACGGACAGTCTCGAAGCGGTTGACCGTGTGCTGAGCCGAATTCGCCTCATCGACGGGATCTCCAACACGGAGACCAGCTTGCTACTCTCCACTCACAAATTTTAGCGTTGCCAGGAATACCGTGGTCGACGCGGCCGCACCGCCCGACTCGAGCCTGCTGAGATGGCCGGCGCATTGCGACAGGATCGCAAGGTCCCACGGTTCGAGCGTCGCGGTTTTTCCCCCGTTGATCGTCAACGTGAGCCTGCGGTCGATGGCCACTACCAGCATGGTCTCGTTGCGCGGGACGCTCAGCGCGAGCGACTGAATGAAACGTTCGACCCGAACCGCGGCGCCGTCCGACTTGGATACCATGAGATTCAAGTCCACACAGGGACCGTTCAATAGCTCGCAATGAGTGCTGAGTGCGCCGTCGAACTCGACCAGATCGCCGACCTTGCGCAAGGTCTTTTGCATACCGTTGGCGAAGCGCAGATCGACTCCCGCGCCCTGCAGCAGCACCATCTTGCGATTGTATGCGGCAAAATCCGAAAACGGACCCGACTCGTCGATGTGCGCAACGCTCACCCGCCAGCGGAAGGGATCGCCGCTCGCCGGCACGCGTATCGCCTCGTGCGTGACACCGCCGCCATTCTTCCAGGGCGTCGGCGTGAAAGAGGATTTTCGGATGATTTGCAGCTTCGGGATCGGCATTCGAGGATTCTATAGAAATCCCAATAGAATCAGCGCTGAAGCGGCAAAAATACCTAGCGATTTCGGGATCTTGGCAGCGTACAATACTGGATATAACCACAGCTGGAGCCTCGCATGGACGGTGGATCATCTGAAATCAGCGCTTCCGTTTCGCTCGAAGAACTGGAAGCGCAAATTACCCAGCTCGCCGGGCAATTGAATGCAGCGAATTATCGCTGGCTCACTCTGATCGCCGAGTACGATCGCCGCCAAGGCTGGGCTGACGGCAAATTGCCCTCCTGCGCTCATTGGCTGAACTTCAAATGCGGCCTGAATCTTGGCGCTGCGCGCGAAAAAGTGCGCGTGGCGCATGCACTTGCAAGCTTGCCCAAGATTGCAGCGTCGATGGCGCGCGGCGAATTGAGCTATTCCAAAGTCCGCGCCCTGACCCGAGTCGCCTGCGCGGCAACCGAGGATGCCTTGCTCATGATCGCCTTGCACGGTACCGCGCATCATGTCGAGACCTTGGTCCGCGGCTACCGGCGAGCACAGCAAGCCGAGGAGCTTTCCCGCGAAGCGCAGCAGCATGCCAACCGCCGCTTGAGCTACTGGTTTGCGGACGACGGCAGCTTGATTGTCAAATGCCGGCTGCCGGCTGTGGCGGGCGCGACGCTAATCAAGGCTCTCGATGCCGCCATCGAGACCATTCCGAATAGGGAGATCTCTGTGAAGACGGTCGAGGAGCGGTCGATTCCGTACGAAAGCCGGCGGGCGGACGCACTCGCGGTGCTGGCGGAGGCCTATTTGGCCGAGCCGAACACGTCGTCAAATACCGCGGATCGCTACCAAGTGGTTGTTCATGTCGATGCCGAGACCCTGCGCGAGCAAACCGCCGGGCGTTGCGAGATCGAGGGCGGACCGTCAATTCCCGCCGAGACCGCGCGCCGGCTCTCCTGCGATGCGAGCTTGATCCGCGTGCTCGAGAATGAGCACGGCGAGCCACTCGACGTGGGGCGTAAAACCCGCAGCATCCCTCCCGCAATCCGTCGCGCGTTGAATACCCGCGATGCCGGATGCCGTTTTCCCGGCTGCACCCACCGGCGCTACCTCGACGCGCATCACATCGAGCACTGGGCCGACGGCGGAGAAACCAAACTGGCGAATCTCGTGACGTTGTGCCGATTACATCACCGCCTGGTTCACGAGGGCGAAATCACCATCGCAACCCTCCCCGGCGGCGGCTGGCGCTTCCTGCATCCGGACGGCAGCCATTTTGAAGTGATCCGGCAGACGGGCGCCGCCTCACACAGCTGGGACGACTTGGAACGCGCGCACGCGGGTCTCGGTATCGAGATCGACAGCGAGACCGCCGCGACTCGCTGGCGCGGCGAGCGCGTGGACTATGAGCTCGGCGTTTGGGTGCTCTGCCAGCAGGCTGAGCGCGCGCGAAACGCCGGCGTGGCCACTCTTGACGTCTCGCCCGACGTTGCCGCGGAAACGCAGCAACCGGAGCGCGACATTGAATACAACACGGATTGGTGGCGGCACGACGAGGAAGGGACTTTTATTTGACGTCGACTGCATAGTCATCACCCATGTGACTGTGCTGCGTCCAGGGAGGTAGTTAAAGAAGCCGCGGCCATGCGACATAATGCAAGCGAGACCGCACTTGCACTTTCGCGTTCACGCAAACATCCGCCGGTCCATTGACACCCTCGCGTGCGGCCCGGCACTCGAACCGCAGCAGAGCGGCGAGGATTCAACAATTGCTGACAACAGCGCGTCATCGGGCACTTGCACTGCGCAATGAATTAGGCGTATATCCGTGTTCACAAATGATCAATCGCGGCTAGGCTAATAGAAGCAACAGTCCAAGCGTTTTGCTGCGAACTTGATCGCCGTCGGTGTCGTGCTCACCTAGCGAATGCCGTCGGATTGATCAGCAACATTCGTTTCACGGGGAGGAAGTTATGAGATTTAAGACAGTTCTCGGTGTGGGTGCCGTGCTGGCTTTGGCCATCGGCGCCCAGCACGACGTAGCGTCCGCACAATCGGTGCCTCAAACCACGGCCAGCTCCACGCAGCAGGTCAGGGACTCGGCGCAGGCGCCCCATATGAGTGGCGTCCTAGTTGCGGCGGCGATCA
>DATMNF010000113.1:0-39743 GCA_035569355.1 Steroidobacteraceae bacterium | reverse complement strand
GGAGGGCACCGAGATGGTGATGCCCGGGGACAACATCAAGATTGTGGTGGAGCTGATTGCGCCGATCGCGATGGAGCAGGGCCTGCGCTTTGCCATCCGCGAGGGCGGCAAGACCGTCGGCGCCGGCGTCGTTTCTAAGGTAATAGCGTAATTTTGGCGCTTGAGCGCCGTGGAATGTATTTATGGCTAATCAGAACATTCGTATCCGCCTGAAGGCTTTCGATCACCGCTTGATCGACAAGTCCGCGCGCGAAATCGTCGATACCGCAAAGCGCACCGGCGCGACCGTCAAGGGTCCCGTGCCGCTGCCCATCAAAATGGAGCGCTTCACCGTATTGACTGCGCCGCACGGCGACAAAGATGCGCGCGATCAGTTCGAAATCCGCACGCACAAGCGTTTGATGGACATTTTGAACCCCACGGACAAGACCGTGGATGCGCTCATGAAACTGGAACTGCCGGCCGGGGTCGACGTCCAAATCAAGTTGAATTGAGGGCGATTTCGGGTATACTCCCGCGTCCATTTTAGAGGTCGGAGCGCGTGGGCGCGGACGCCATTCACCCGAGGGTAAATGGGGTCATTTGCCCAAACCGCTGACCTGTCGCAACGAGTGCGGGGCTAACCCAAAGGGTTCCCGCTGTGAGGATTGACAATGACCATCGGTCTGGTTGGCCGCAAGTGCGGCATGACCCGGGTATTCACTGACGCAGGCGTGACCGTCCCCGTGACGGTTGTCGAGGCTTTGCCGAACCGTATCTCGCAAGTCAAGAGCGACAAAACCGACGGCTATCGTGCCGTGCAGGTCACTATCGGCGGCCGCCGTCCATCGCGGGTGTCGAAGGCCCTTGCAGGCCACTTTGCCAAGGCAAATGTCGCCGCCGGCGATACGTCCCGGGAATTCCGCCTGAGCAAGGGCGAAGGCGAAGCGCTGGGCACGGGCGCCGAGTTGAAGGTCGACATGTTCAAGGCCGGGCAGATCGTCGATGTCACCGGGACCACGGTGGGCAAGGGCTTCGCCGGAACCATGAAACGCCATAATTTTGCCGGCGGTATGAAGTCTCATGGCAACTCCGTGTCGCATCGTGCGCCGGGCTCCATCGGTCAGCGCCAGACGCCGGGGCGCGTGTTCAAGGGCAAGCGCATGTCGGGCCACATGGGCGTCAAGAACCGCACCATCGAGAATTTACGGATCGTCGAAGTGGACGTTCCTCGCAACCTCTTGCTGATCAGCGGTGCGATTCCGGGCGCCGAAGGCGGCCGCGTCATCATCAAGCCTTCGATCAAGGCCCTTGGCCAGGCTCGACGCAAGAAATTGGCGCCGAACAAGGCCCCGGTGGCCGCCAAGGGCGCTCCCGCGCCCAAGGCAGCGCCCGCCGCGAAGGGCGCTGCCAAAGCTGAGAAGAAGTAAACCCTCATGAAGCTCCAGCTAAAGAACGCAAGTCCCGCCAGCGACATCCAATTGTCGGATGTCGCCTTCGGACGCGCCTACAACGAGGCGCTCATACACCAGGTCGTCACCGCCTATCAAGCGGCCGGCCGTGCCGGCACCAAGGCGCAGAAAACCCGCGCCGAGGTGCGCGGCGGCGGCAAGAAGCCCTGGAGTCAGAAGGGCACCGGCCAGGCGCGCGCCGGCTCGATTCGCAGCCCCCTATGGGTGGGCGGCGGACGGGCGTTTGCGGCGCGGCCGCGAGACTTCTCGCAGAAGGTCAATCGCAAGATGTATCGCGCCGCGATGCAATCCATGGTGTCGCAGCTGGTGCGCGAAGACCGCTTGTTTGCGGTCGAGTCGCTGGAGCTCACTGCGCCGAAGACGAAGCTCCTGATCAGCAAACTCGCCGAGTTTGGGTTGACTCGCGCACTCATCCTGGTCGAAGCCTACGAAGAGAAACTGTTTCTCGCCGCACGCAATGTCCCTCACGTGGACGTGATGCCGGTGGCCTCGCTCGATCCGCTGAGTCTGATCAAGCACGACAAGGTGATCGCCACGGTCGGTGCCTTGAAGCTGCTCGAACAGCGTCTCGGAGGCGCGCATGAATAAGGAACGCTTGATGACTGTGCTGATTCAACCGCACGTGTCGGAGAAGGCAGCCAACGTCACCGAGAAAGCGAACCAATACGTGTTTCGCGTGCGTGACGATGCGTCGAAGGTCGAGGTGAAGCAGGCCGTTGAACTGATGTTCGAGGTCAAAGTCGAAGGCGTCAATCTGCTCAACAAGCCGGGCAAGACCCGGCGCTTCAAGAATGTGGCCGGCAAGCGCAGCGGCTACAAGAAAGCCTACGTGCGTTTGGAAACCGGGCAGTCCATCGACTTCACCGGCGGCGCTTCGAAGTAAGGACCAACGGCAATGGCACTCATCAAAATGAAGCCGACCTCTCCGGGTACGCGCTTCGTCGTGAAGATCGACCGCTCGCACCTGCACAAGGGCGGCCCGCTCGAGTCTTTGACCGCGAAGAAGAACCGCACCGGAGCCCGCAACCACTCGGGTCGGCAAACGACGCGGCACATCGGCGGCGGCCACAAGCAGCGCTACCGGCTGGTCGATTTCAAGCGTGACAAGGATGGCATTCCCGGCGTCGTCGAACGTCTCGAGTACGATCCGAACCGCACCTCGCATTTGGCATTGGTGCTCTATAAGGACGGCGAGCGCCGCTACATTCTCGCGCCGAAGGGCGTGAAGGCCGGCGATGAAATCCGCTCCGGGGCAGACGCGCCGATCAAGCCGGGCAATGCCTTGCCGCTGCGGCACATTCCCGTCGGCAGCATCGTGCACAACATCGAGCTCAAAGTCGGCAAGGGCGGGCAGTTGGCGCGCAGTGCCGGCGGCTCCGCTCAATTCGCCGCGCGCGAAGGTGTTTATGCGAGCGTGCGGCTGAAATCGGGCGAAATGCGCAAGATTCACGTCGATTGCCGCGCCACGATCGGCGAGGTGGGCAATGACGAGCACAACCTGCGCGTCTTCGGCAAGGCCGGGGCGGTGCGCTGGCTCGGCGTGCGGCCGACGGTTCGCGGCGTCGTGATGAACCCCGTCGACCACCCGCACGGCGGCGGCGAGGGCAAGTCGGGTCAAGGCAACCCTCATCCCGTGAGCCCGTGGGGCTTGCAGACCAAGGGCAAGAAGACGCGCCGCAACAAACGTACCGACGGCATGATCGTTCAGCGCCGCAAGAACAAACGACTGTAAGAGACTGGAGATATCACTGTGCCTCGTTCGCTCAAGAAAGGCCCGTTCGTCGATCTGCATCTCGCCAAGAAGGTGCAGACGGCCAGTCAGAAGAATGATCGCCGCCCGATCAAGACCTGGTCGAGGCGTTCGATGGTCATCCCCGATATGGTCGGCTTGACCATCGCCGTGCACAACGGCCGTTTGCATGTGCCCGTGCTCGTGTCCGAAAACATGGTCGGACACAAGCTCGGCGAGTTCGCGCCCACACGCACGTTCAAAGCGCATTCCGGCGACAAAAAAGTGGCGGCGGCGGAGTAGGGCATGCAAACCAAGGCGGTTTTACGATACGCGCGCATTTCTCCGCAGAAATGCCGCTTGGTGGTGGACACGATTCGGGGCAAGTCCGCGACCCTGGCGGTCAGTACGCTGAAGTTCATGCCGAAGAAGGGCGCGAAGATCGTCCTCAAGGTGCTGGACTCGGCGATCGCCAATGCCTACAACAATTTCAACGCCGATGTCGACGATCTGAAAGTGACGCGGGTCGAGGTCGACCCGGCGCCGATGCTCAAGCGGTTTCATGCGCGCGCCAAGGGGCGCGGCGTTCGAATCGCAAAACGCAGCAGTCATATCCTGGTTCAAGTGTCCGACGGCAAGCGAGAGGCCTAATGGGTCAAAAAGTAAATCCGATTGGTATTCGTCTGGGCATCACGCGCGACTGGACGTCGAAGTGGTATGCGGGATCCAAGACGTTCGCCTCGAACATCCACACCGATTTCCTGGTGCGCAAGTATCTGAGCAAGAAGCTTGCCGACGCCTCGGTGAGCCGAATCCACATCGAGCGCGCGGCACGGCGCGCCAACATCACCATCCATACGGCGCGTCCGGGGATCGTGATCGGCAAGAAGGGCGAGGACATCGAGAAGCTCCGCACCGCCGTGGCCAAGATCCTCGGCATGACGATGAACGATGTGCGGCTCAATATCGCCGAAATTCGCAAACCCGAGCTCGACGCGAAGCTGGTCGCGGAAGGCATCTCGCAGCAGCTCGAGAAGCGGGTGATGTTCCGGCGCGCCATGAAGCGCGCGGTGACCAACACCATGCGCTCGGGAGCATTGGGCATCAAGGTGCGCATCTCCGGGCGCCTCAACGGTTCGGAAATCGCCCGCACGGAGACCAACCGCGAGGGGCGCGTTCCGCTGCACACCTTCCGCGCCGATATCGACTACGGCATTGCCGAAGCGCAGACCACGTACGGCGTCATCGGAATCAAGGTTTGGATATTCAAGGGCGAAGTGTTCGATCAGCCGGAAGCGGAGACCGTCGAGACCGATGCGGAAGTTGCCGCGAAAGCCGCCGCCGAGGCGCCGGCGCCGAGCTTGAGCTGAACTAGGTAACAGAACATGATGCAGCCGAAGCGGAGCAAGTTCCGCAAGCAATTCAAGGGCAAGATTTCGGGCAGCGCGCAGCGCGGCAACACCGTTGCGTTCGGCGAGTACGGCCTGAAGGCGACCGATCGGGCCCGCATGACCGCCCGCGAGATCGAAGCGGCGCGGCGCGCCATTTCGCGCCACGTCAAGCGCGGCGGGCGGATCTGGATCCGGGTGTTTCCGGATGTGCCGATCACGCAGAAGCCGCTCGAAGTGCGCATGGGTTCCGGCAAGGGCAATGTGGAGTATTGGGTGGCGCGCGTGCTTCCCGGCAAGGTGTTGTTCGAAATCGAAGGCATGAGCGAGGAAATCGCACGCGAGGCATTCCGTTTGGCTTCCGCCAAGCTGTCCGTGTCGACGGCGTTCGTGAAGCGCCAGGTCCGAACATGAAGGTGCGTACATGAAAGCCAAAGATTTGCGCGCGAAGCTTCCCAAGGATCTCGGCGAGGAGCTTTTGAAGCTGCGCCGCGAACAATTCAATTTGCGCATGGCGCGTGCTACCGGCCAGCCCGCAAAACCGGATCAATTTGCGAAGGTGCGCAGGAATATCGCGCGAGTAAAGACGGTGCTTGCTCAAGTTCGGGCCAGCGGAGGTAAGGCGTGATGTCGACCGAGGAAGAAACGACGGTGATCCCCGTTCATGGGCAGCGGCTGCTCACGGGCAAGGTCGTCAGCAACAAGATGGACAAGACCATCGCGGTATCCGTCGAGCGTCTGGTCAAGCATCCGACTTACGGCAAGTACATTCGGCGCACGACCAAGCTTCTCGCGCATGACGAGACCAATGAGTGCAAGGAAGGCGACACGGTGTCCATCAAGCCATGCCGGCCGATGTCGCGTCGCAAGTCATGGGTGCTGGTGCGCGTCGTCGACCGCGCCCGGGCCGAATAGGGTGCCGACATGATCCAGCTTCGAACCATGTTGAACGTAGCCGATAACAGCGGCGCAAAGCGGCTGATGTGCATCAAGGTGCTCGGCGGCTCGAAGCGCCGCTACGCCGCGGTGGGCGATGTGATCAAGGTCAGCGTGAAGGACGCGATACCGCGCGGCAAGGTGAAGAAAGGCGAGGTGTACGACGCCGTCGTGGTACGCACCCGCAGCGGAGTGCGCCGGGCCGACGGATCGCTGATTCGTTTCGATACCAACGCGGCCGTGCTCTTGACCAACAAGCTCGAGCCGATCGGCACGCGTATCTTTGGACCGGTGACGCGCGAGCTGCGCAACGTGCAGTTCATGAAGATCATCTCGCTCGCGCCCGAGGTGCTGTGATGAAGAAGATTCGCAAAGGCGACATGGTGGTTCTGATCACCGGTCGGGACAAGGGGCGCAAAGGCGCCGTCATCGAAGTGCTGGCGGACGATCGGGTGCGCGTCGAGGGACTCAACATGTCCAAGAAGCATCAGCGGCCGAACCCGCAGATGGGCGTGCAGGGCGGCATCGTCGAACGCGAAGCACCCCTGCACGTGTCCAACGTTCTGGTCTTCAATCCGGCCACGCAGAAGGGCGACCGCATCGGCTTCAAGGCGCTCGAGAACGGCCGCAAAGTGCGGGTGTTCAAGTCGAACAAAGAAATGGTCGACGCCAAATAGGCGCGGCCGGTCAGCGAGTGAAA
This sequence comes from Steroidobacteraceae bacterium, assembly GCA_035569355.1. GTDB lineage: Bacteria > Pseudomonadota > Gammaproteobacteria > Steroidobacterales > Steroidobacteraceae > Bog-1198. Next base: position 33,539 of record DATMNF010000113.1, on the reverse strand, counting down.
ACTATGGCAGCCAGACTCAAGCAGATTTACCACGACAAGCTCGTGCCGGAGCTCAAGACGAAGCTCGGGCTGAAGAACACCATGGAGGTCCCGCGCATCCTCAAGATCACGGTCAACATGGGCGTGGGCGAAGCCGTGGCCGACAAGAAGGTCATGGATGCCGCCACTGCCGATATGGCCAAGATCACGGGGCAAAAGCCCGCGGTCACCAAGGCGAAGAAGTCGGTGGCCACGTTCAAGGTGCGCGACGGCCAGGCAATCGGCTGCAAGGTGACGCTGCGCGGCGATCGCATGTACGAGTTCCTGGATCGCCTCGTCAGCATCGCGATTCCTCGCATCAGAGATTTCCGCGGCATCAGCTCGCGATCCTTCGACGGCCGCGGCAACTACAGCCTGGGCGTCAAAGAGCAGATCATTTTCCCCGAGATTCAGTACGATCAGATCGATCAGATTCGTGGCATGGACATCACCATCTCCACGTCGGCGCACGATGACAAGCACGGACGTGCGCTCCTGGAAGCCTTCAACTTTCCGTTCCGCAAGTAGGGTATAGCTCATGGCCAAGACGAACATGCTCATGCGCGAGAAGAAACGCCTCAAGATAGCGAAGAAATACGCTACGCGACGCGCCGAGCTCAAAGAGCTGATCCGCGACCCGAAGACCGGAGCGGAAGCGCGCGAAGCGGCACAGGCGGAGCTGCAGCGCCAACCGCGCGATGCGTCGGCGATCCGGCAGCGCAACCGCTGCTCGATTACCGGCCGTTCGCGCGGCGTGTACCGCAAGTTCGGGCTGGCGCGCACCAAGCTGCGCGAGGCCGCCAATCGCGGCGAGATTCCGGGCCTGTCGAAGGCGAGTTGGTGAGGCGCGCACAATGAGCATGACTGATCCGATTGCAGATCTTCTGACGCGAATTCGCAACGCTCAATCCGCGGGCAAACCGACGGTGGGTGTGGGCGCCTCGAAGCTCAAGCTCGCCATACTCAAAGTCCTGAAGGACGAGGGCTACATCGCGGGCTACGCCGTCGATGCCGCCGGCGCGAAGAACACCTTGTCCATTGAGCTCAAGTATCACGACGGCCGTCCGGTCATCGACCGTATCGAGCGCATCAGCCGCCCGGGCCTGCGCATTTACCGCGGCAAGGACGAATTGCCGAAGGTGCTGGGGGGCCTCGGGGTGGCGGTCATTTCCACCCCCAAAGGCATCATGTCCGATGCCCAGGCGCGCGCGGCCGGCACCGGCGGCGAAGTGCTCTTCGTCGTGCAATAACAGGGGTCCTGCAATGTCTCGAGTCGGAAAAATGCCGGTAGTTCTCCCGCAGGGTGTCAGCGCCACGATCGGCGCGGACACCGTCACGGTGAAGGGCGCCAAGGGCACGCTGACGCTGCCGATCAAGAGCGGCATCAAAGTCGTGCAGCAAGACAAGCACCTCGAGGTGCAAGCCAGTTCCGCCGAAGAGGGCTTGAACGCCATCGCGGGCGCCACGCGCGCGCACCTGGCAAACATGGTCCTCGGCGTCACCAAGGGCTACGAGAAGAAGCTCGAGCTGGTCGGCGTCGGTTATCGCGCCGCCGTTCAAGCGAAGAGCTTGACGTTGACGCTCGGGTACTCGCACCTGATCAACTATGCGATCCCGGATGGCGTCAGCATCGAAACGCCGAGCCAAACCGAAATCATCGTCAAGGGCATCGATCGCCAGCGAGTCGGGCAGACCGCCGCGGAGATTCGCGGTTTCAGGCCGCCGGAACCCTACAAGGGCAAGGGCGTGAAGTACGCCGATGAAAAGATTTCGCTGAAAGAGGCGAAGAAGAAGTAGGCACATGAAATTGACCAAACAAGATACCCGCTTGCGCCGTGCGCTCCGGGGCCGCGTAAAGATCAAGGAGCTCGCTGCGCTGCGCCTGTCGGTGCACCGCACGCCCCAGCACATTTATGCGCAGATCTTCGCCCCCGAGGGCGACAAGGTTCTGGTTGCCGCGTCGACCTTGCAGAAGGATGTACGCGGAGCGTTGAAAACCACCGGCAACATCGAGGCTGCCAAGGCCGTCGGCCGCGCAATCGCGGAACGCGCCAAGGCCAAGGGCATCGCAAAGGTCGCTTTCGACCGTTCCGGTTTCATGTATCACGGGCGCGTCAAAGCGCTGGCAGAGGCCGCCCGCGAAGCGGGTCTCGAGTTCTAACCGAAGAGGTCTGAAGGACGCTATGGCGAGAGTAGAGAAACCAATGTCCGGCGACGACCTGCTCGAAAAGCTGGTCGCGGTGAACCGTGTCGCCAAGGTCGTCAAGGGCGGCAAGCAATTCGGCTTCACCGCGCTCACCGTCGTGGGCGATGGCGCCGGGCGCGTGGGCTTCGGTTACGGGAAGGCGCGTGAAGTGCCGGTCGCAATTTCAAAGGCCATGATGCAAGCGCGCAAGAGCCTGGTCACCGTGTCGTTGAAGAACGATACCTTGTTCTATGCGGTCAAAGGCCGGCATGGAACCACGCGCGTGTACATGCAGCCGGCCGCGGACGGCACCGGCGTCATCGCCGGCGGCGGCATGCGCGCGGTGTTCGAGTGCGCGGGCGTGCGCAACGTGCTCGCGAAGAGCTATGGCTCGCGCAACCCCATCAACGTGGTGCGCGCGACCATGGACGCGCTGGCGAAGCTGCGCACCCCGGATGACATCGCGGCGAAGCGCGGCAAGAGCGTCGCGGAACTCGTGGGCTAACGTCATGAGCGAGAAGTCGGTCAAAGTCACCTTGATCAAGAGTCTGTACGGCCAGTTGGCCAGCATTCGCAATTCGGCGAAGGGCTTGGGGTTGCGGCGGATCGGCCACAGCGTCGTGGTCGCGGATACGCCTTCGAATCGCGGCATGATCAATGCGGCCAGCCACATGCTCAAAGTAGAGAAATCATGAGACTAAATACCATCAAGCCGGGTGCCGGCTCGAAGCGGCCGCACCTGCGGGTCGGCCGCGGCGCATCCGCCGGCCAGGGCAAGACTTGCGGCCGCGGCGTCAAGGGACAGCGTGCGCGCAAGGGCGGCTATCACAAGACGGGATTCGAAGGCGGTCAAATGCCCTTGCAGCGGCGTTTGCCGAAAGTCGGTTTTCGTTCCGCCATGAAGTCCTCGCGCGCCGAACTGACGCTTTCCGATCTGATGCGCGTGGCCGGCGCCGACGTGACATTGGCGGGCCTCATCGAGGCCAATCTCGTTCCGGAAAGCACGAAACTCGTGAAGATCATCTTATCGGGCAGCGTGACCAAGGCCTACACGGTCAAGGACAAGGCGATTACGGCTACGAAGGGCGCGAAGAGCGCGGTCGAATCGGCCGGCGGACGCTTCGAGGCTTAAGACCCGTGGCCACGACAACCAACCCGACCGCCGCTTTAGGAGACATGACGCGCTTTGCCGAGATGCGCAAGCGTCTGTGGTTCCTGCTGGGTGCATTGGTGGTGTACCGGATGGGCACGTTCATCCCGGTGCCGGGCATCGATGCGGCGCGCTTCGCCGCGTTCTTCTCGACGCAGAACGGCACGCTGCTCGGCATGTTCAACATGTTTTCGGGCGGTGCTTTACAACGCTTCAGCATCTTTGCGTTGAACGTGATGCCCTACATCACCGCCTCCATCATCATCCAGATGGCGTCGATGGTCTATCCGCCTTGGGCACAGATCCGCAAGGAGGGCGAATCCGGACGGCGCAAGCTGATGCAGTACACGCGCTACGGCACGGTGCTGCTCGCCGCTTTCCAGGGGTTCGGGGCGGCCCTGGCGATCCAGAATTCCGGCGGAAATCTGGTGCCTAACCCGGGCCCGCAGTTCCTGTTCATCGCCACCGTGTCGATCACCACCGGCACGCTGTTCGTGATGTGGCTCGGCGAGCAAATTACGGAGCGCGGCATCGGCAACGGCATCACGATGATCATCGTTGCCGGCATCATCGCCGGATTGCCGCGGGCGATCGGCAACACGTTGGAAATGGTGCGCTCGGGGGAGATGAACCCCCTCATCGTGCTCCTGATCCTGGTCGTGGTGATCCTGGTGACTCTGTTTTGCGTATTCGTCGAGCGGGCGCAGCGCAAGATCCAGGTGAATTACGCCAAGCGCCAGGTGGGGCGCCGCATGATGCAGGGGCAGAGCACGCATTTGCCGTTCAAGCTCAATATGGCGGGCGTCATTCCGCCGATTTTCGCCTCGAGCCTGCTGGTGTTCCCCGCCACGATCGCGCAATTCTTCGGCAACAGCCCGAGCCCCAATGCCATTCAGAGGACCTTGCAGAAGGTGGCGGCGATCTTAGGTTATGGCCAGCCGCTGCATGTATTGCTGTTCGCGCTGCTGATCGTCGGGTTTGCATTCTTTTATGTGGCCTTGGTGTACGACGCTCGCGATACCGCGGATAACCTGAAGAAGGCCGGGGCGTTCATTCCCGGGATTCGCCCAGGGCAACAGACCGCGGAGTATCTGGACAAGGTGCTGACCCGGCTGACTCTGTGGGGCGGCCTCTACATCATGGCCGTGTGCTTGCTGCCTGAAATCATTCGTATGGTGAATCCGAGCGTGCCTTTCCAGTTCGGCGGCACCTCCTTGTTGATCATCGTCGTCGGCGTCATGGATTTCGTGGCACAGACGCAATCGCATTTGATGTCGCATCAGTACGAGGGCCTGATGAAAAAGGCCAGCCTGCGGGGCATCGGGAGTAAGAAATGAAAGTTCGTCCATCCGTCAAGAAAATCTGCAAGAACTGCAAAATCGTGCGGCGGCGCGGCATCGTTTACATCATTTGCTCGTCCGATGCCCGGCACAAGCAGCGTCAAGGCTAGTGAATTGATAGTTAGAGAGTTTTCATATATACTTGCGCGCTTTTTCGCGTGCGCTATGGTGGAGAGCTAGATGGCGCGTATCGCCGGCATCAACATACCGATGAACAAGCATGTCGTCATCGGACTAACCCACATTTTTGGCATTGGACGCAGCCGCGCGTCGCGCATCTGCGATGCGGCCGGCGTGAAGTACAGCGTCAAGGTGAAGGATCTCACGGACGCGGAAGTCGCTTCGTTGCGCTCTCAGGTGGCGAAATTCGCCGTCGAAGGCGACCTGAGGCGCGAAGTGTCGATGAACATCAAACGCCTGATGGACTTGGGCTGCTACCGAGGCATCCGGCACCGCAAGGGGTTGCCGTTGCGCGGCCAGCGCACGCGCACCAACGCGCGTACCCGCAAGGGTCCGCGCAAGCAGGCGGTGAAGATGAACGCGCCGCCGGGCAAGGTCTAATACTGGAATATTCATATGGCTGACCAAAAGCAAACCGCAGGCCAAGGCGCCGGCGCACAGGGTGCGGCGAAGCCCGCCCGGAAGAAGGTTCGCAAGAACGTGCTCGACGCGATTGCGCACGTGCACGCGTCTTTCAACAACACGATCATCACGATCACCGACCGGCAGGGTAATACGCTGTCCTGGGCGACCTCGGGCGGCTGTGGGTTTCGCGGCTCGCGCAAGTCGACCCCGTTCGCTGCCCAGGTGGCCGCCGAGCGGGCGGGTACGGCCGCGCAGGAACATGGCGTCAAGAACGTCGAGGTACGAGTGATGGGCCCCGGCCCCGGCCGCGAGTCCGCCGTCCGTGCGCTCAACGGCTGCGGGCTCAAGATCACCAACATTGAAGACGTGACGCCGATCCCCCATAACGGATGTCGTCCGCCGAAGAAGCGCCGCGTTTAGTTTCGTAGGGCCCAAGGCTCAAGGGTTTGTAATGGCAAAATATACCGGTCCGAAGTGCAAGCTGTCTCGTCGCGAGGGAACCGATCTTTTCCTAAAGAGCGGTGTCAAACCTCTCGAGTCGAAGTGCAAGCTGGAAGTGCCGCCGGGCGGCGTGAAGAGCGAGCGCAAGCAGCGCCTGTCGGAGTACGGTTTGCAGCTGCGCGAGAAGCAGAAGCTGCGGCGCATGTACGGGGTGTTGGAACGCCAGTTCCGCAACTACTATCAAAAGGCGGCCGGGCGCCCGGGTGCAACGGGCGAAACGTTGCTGCAATTTTTGGAATGCCGGCTGGACAATGTGGTCTACCGTATGGGTTTCGCCGCCACGCGCGCAGAGGCACGCCAGTTGGTGAGCCACAAGGCCGTTGCCGTGAACGAGAAGCTGGTCAACATCGCCTCGTATCAGTGCAAGGCGGGCGATGTGGTGAGCTTGCGCGAGAAGGCAAAGAAGCAGACTCGCATACAGGCCGCTCTGACGATTGCCGCGCAAGTCGGTTTTCCCGACTGGGTGGAAGTGGACGACAAGAAGTTCTCGGGAATTCTGAAGTCGGTTCCCGATCGCCAGGAGATCCTGCCGGACATCAACGAGAGCTTGGTCGTCGAGTTGTATTCCAAATAGGAATTGACAGAGGAATTCGCAATTAATGCATCGCGGCCCGGCGCCGCGATGTCCCCGATTAGTTAACGAGGGTGCTCCATGCAGGGTTCGATCAATGAGTTTCTGAAACCGCGAGTCGTCAAAGTACAGCCCGTGTCGCCGCGCCATGCGCGTATCGTGATCGAGCCGTTCGAGCGCGGCTTCGGGCACACGCTGGGCAATGCTCTGCGCCGAGTGCTGTTGTCCTCGCTGCCGGGCGCCGCCATCACCGAAATTGAAATCGAAGGCGTGCTGCACGAGTACACCGCCATCGAGGGCGTCCAGGAGGACGTCGTCGACATTCTGCTGAATCTCAAAGCGGTGGCCATCCGCATGCATACCCGGGACGTTGCCGAGGTGCGCTTGCACAAGAAGGGTCCGGGTCCCGTAACGGCCGGCGACATTGCCGGCGACCATGACATCGAGATATTGAATCCCGATCTCGTGATAGCGAATTTGACGAAGGCCGGCGAGTTATCGATGTCGCTCAAAGTCGAGCGCGGGCGAGGCTACCGTCCCGCTGCGCAGCGCATGGCTTTCGAGGAACAGACGCGCGCCATCGGTCGGCTGCAGCTGGACGCCTCGTTCAGCCCGGTCCGCAAGGTCACTTACAACGTCGAAAGCGCGCGCGTCGAGCAACGCACCGACCTCGACAAGCTCATTCTGGATATCGAGACCAACGGCACCATCGATCCGGAAGAGGCGATCCGCCGCGCCGGCGGAATCCTCAAGGACCAGCTGTCGGTATTCGTCGATCTGCAGGGCCAGGATGAATCGACCACGAAGGCCACGGAAACGCAGTTCGATCCGATCTTGCTGCGCCCGGTCGATGAGCTCGAGCTCACGGTCCGCAGCGCCAATTGCCTGAAGGCGGAGAACATTCATTACATCGGCGATCTCGTGCAGCGCACCGAGGTTGAGTTGCTGCGCACTCCCAATCTGGGCAAGAAGTCCCTGACCGAGATCAAGGAAGTGCTCGAGAGCCACGGGCTCACCCTCGGCATGCGCATCGACAACTGGCCGCCGCCGGGCCTGAAGCGCGACGACGAGCGCGACGGACTTTAGAACATGCGGCACAGAAACAGCGGGCGCCAGCTTTCGCGCAACTCATCACATCGCCACGCGTTGCTGCGCAACATGGCGACCTCCCTGCTGCGTCATGAGACCATCCGCACCACGGTGCCGAAGGCCAAGGAATTACGCCGCGTGGTCGAGCCCTTGATCACCCTGGCCAAGGTGGATTCTCTCGACAAGCGGCGCCTCGCGTACTCCCGTCTGCGCGACGTGAGCGTGGTGGAAAAGCTGTTCGTGGACTTGGGACCGCGCTTCAAGGCGCGAGCCGGCGGGTATACGCGAATCCTCAAAATGGAGCCGCGCCCGGGTGATTCGGCGGACATGGCGCTGATGCAACTGGTCGATCCAGCCGTTGTCCGCGCCGAAAAGAGCGAGGCTACGAAGGCTGCCAAGGCCCCAAGGAAGCGCAAAAAAGCCGGTTCCGACGAAGCGGAAGCGGCCGCTGAGCCTGCGGCTGCCGCTGCGGACGCCCCTGCGGCCCCCAAACGCCGTAAGGCCAAAAAGGCGGCCGCCTAGCGCGCCACGCTTTCGTACAGCGCGGACAGGCGCTGTGCCATTCTGATCGACGCCCAGGAGTGTGCGTATTGCCTTGCCTCGAGGCCGAGGGCCGCACATGCGGTCTTGTCGGCGAGAAGGTCCCGCACCACTTCGGCGAACCCCTTTTGGTCGTAGGGCGCGTGGCGGCACCCCAAGCCTGGTCCCAAAATATCGATCGTCCCCATGCGAGGGATCGCCACCACCGGGACTCCTTGCGCCATCGCCTCCAGCAAGACCAACCCTTGAGTTTCGGTCAGCGACGAAAATACGAACACGTCCGCGGCGCTGTAGCAGTCTTGTAGTTCGCCGCCGCGCTCGAAATAGCCGAGGAATCGTACCGATCCGTCGAGCCCCAACCGCGTCGCCTGAGCGCGCAGCGCGTGGGCGGCGGGCCCCTCGCCGGCGATCAGAAGCAGCGCCTCGGGCCGCATGCTGCGCAGCGCGAGCATCATCTCGAGGAGAAACCCGATGTTCTTTTCGTGCGCGGCGCGGCCCACGTACAGCAGCAAGGGCTGATCCTGCGCGAGGCCATGGCGGCGGCGAAATGCCTTGCCATCGCCCGCTTTGAAACGCTCGGCCGGAAGCCCCGTGGGCAGAATTTCGATGGGCGCGCTGATGCCGTAAGCGAGCAGCGCCTGCCGCATGGCCTGCGAGGGAGCGATCAACGCGTCCATCTGATTGCATTGTGAGCGGCTGAAGCGGCGGGCGAGGCCGCGGCAAATCTCGCGCGGCAAGAGCGGCACATAATGATGAAGGTACTCTTCGAACAGCGTGTGATACGTCGCGACCACGGGCGTGTCCTGTTTGCGGGCGAACATGAGTCCCGCGTAGTGCGCGAGAAACGGGGTGTGGATGTGCACCACATCGAATTTGCCTTGCGCGAGCTCCGCGAGTGCTCGACGCAACCCGCTCCAGGACATGATGCGATCCTCCGGATCTCGGGGTACGGCTCGAGCCGGCACTCGGTGTATCGACGGGTTGGCGGTCTCGCTCGGATCGGCCGCCGCCGGCGAATAACGCGGTGCGACCAGCACCACCTCATGCCCGAGTTCGACCAGGTCGCGCCGAAAGGTCTCGATCGAAGTCGAAACGCCGTTGACGCGGGGAAAGAAGACATCCGAGATCTTGAGGACGCGCATGGATGCGAGGGTGCTATGCCGCCCGCGCGAATGCGTCTCGAGTCATGTTTTCGGGTTGTGCCGCCGTGGTTGCAACGTTGTCCTCGATCCGGATGCCGCCGCAAGGTTTGAGCTCATCGACCACCGCCCAGTCGATATGGGCGCGCCGCGAATCCGCATGCGCAGCGGCCAGCAAGGAATCGATCAAGTAAATTCCCGGCTCCACCGTGACGACCACACCCGGTTCGAGCATCCGGGTAAGACGCAGGTACGGATGGCCTTCGGGCCGCTCCCGCTCATGACCCTGAGGGTCGCCCATCACGCCGCCGACGTCATGCACCTGCAGACCCAGCAAGTGACCGATGCCGTGCGGAAAGAATACGCCGGTAACGCCCAGCTCGAGCGCGGCCTGTCCCGGTAGTTTTGTGAGACCAATGCCCTGCAATACGTCGCCCAAGCGGCGGTGCGCAGAGAGGTGCACCTCCCGATAGTCGCGGCCGGCGACGATCTCACCGCAAAGTGCCCGCTGTGCGGCGTCCACAGCCTCGATGAGATCGGCGAAGCGGCCTGGGGCCGCGGCGTACGTACGCGTGATGTCCGACGCGTAGCCGCGATACTGTGCACCGGCGTCGATCAGAAAAGAGCGCAGCGCGGCGGGCGCGACCCGCTCCAGGTGCTGGTAATGCAGCACCGCACAGTTTTCGTTGTAAGCCACGATATTGTTGTAAGGCGTCTCCTCTTCGCGCCGCGCGCAGGCTTCCAAGTAGCGCATATGCGCTTCGTATTCGGAGCCCCCGCGGCGAAATACGGCGAGCGCCGCACGATGTGCTCGAGCGCCGAGTTCGCTCGCGCGGCGCATGCATTCCAGTTCGTACGCTGTCTTGATTGCGCGATCGAAGTGCAGGCGCTTCAGCAGATCGGGAGGATTGACGCTGGAGGCATCGGCCTCGGGCGCAAAGGCGTCCGGGCCGATGAAGGCCACTCGGCCGAGCTTCGCCCAGTGCTCGCTGGCTTTCCATGGTTCATTCACGGCGATCAAATCGACCTCGGCCGTCCAAGGCGCCCGCGGCATCACGGCCGGCTTGTGCCAATAGTCATTGGGCTGATGGAACAGAACCTTGAGAGGCGCGCCGGGCGAGACCACAAGAACACTGCGTGGACTATCCACGATCGGCACCCAAGCCTTGAAATGGGGGTTGACCTTGTAAGGGTAGTCCTGGTCGTCCAGGAACTGAGTCGGTGCAGAGCCCGCGTGTATGACCAATGCGTCGAAGCCGCTCGCCGCGAGCGATTGCTCCGCGCGCCGCATGAGTGTCCGCAAATGCGGTTTATATAGCTGATCGAGACTTGATTCGCTCACCTCTGCCCCCGCCATTCCTGACCCGCGTAAAGTATGCGCCAGGCGCCGCTAGAAGCGTTAAGGAGCGTTAAGGCGCCGCAGGAGTGGCGAAAGAGATATGAAATTGAGGCGAAACACTCTAAAATCCCAGCCGACATTTGGGTGAAGGCCCAACATCACGCTCGGCCTTAAAATTCAATCTTAATAGCTCTGGGGTATCGATAGATGAAGACTAAACTTGCTTTAAGCGCTTTTGCCGCTGCATTCGTGCTGAGTGCCTGCGGCAGCAAGACCGAGGCTCCTGCCCCGGCTGCTGACACGACTCCTCCGGCCGCCGCGCCGGCGGCGGACGCTGCCGCCTCTGCCGCGAGCGATGCCGCTGCCGCTGCGAACGCAGCAGCGGAGGCAGCCTCGAGCGCAGCATCTGCTGCGAAGCAGTAATTCTGGTCGATAGCTGATCCCAGCCCGGGCGGGCGGCCGACAGGCGCGTTCGTCCGGGCTGTGTCTTTTAAAAGATTGGGGAAGCGGATTCGTTGCTAGTAAGTATTCGCGACTGCCGGCACTCGAAGAAGGACCGCCAGTGGATCCAGAGCGTCTACGGCGAATACATCGACTCCTTGGCCGATTTGAACACCGGCCTTTATTCCGTGATTGGCGCCGATAATCCGCGCGAAGACGAAATCTTCGCCAACTGGTTCTCCAACGATCACTCGCACCCGCTGCTCATTCTCAAAGGACCCGAGCCCGTCGGTTTCGCCCTGGTCACTCGTCCGCGGATACCGGCGGCGGGCGAGCCTGCGGCGGACTATCGAATGTCCGAATTCTTCGTGCGTAAACAGCATCGCAGAGTCGGCATGGGCCGGGACGCAGCCACGTTGATTTTCGACCGGTTCGCTGGCGATTGGGAAATCATCGAGTATCTTCGCAACCCAGGGGCGGTGGCGTTTTGGCGGCGAGTGGTCGCCGTCTACAGCGGCGGTAGTTACAGCGAGCGCTCGCGCCACGGCGAAGTGCAGCAGCGCTTCAAGAGCCGGCCCTCATCGCTGCGTTGAGTTCGATTTGACCAAACCACCATCCGAGGCGCAGTCCAAAGCTGCATTTGATTTCGTCCGCAGCCTGGCGGCGGAGTTGTCGGGCGGCAACGTCGACATTCCCTCCTTTCCGGAAATAGCGGTTCGAGTCAGGCGGGTTTTGTCGGACCCGAAATCCTCCGTGGACCAGGCAGTGCGGGTGGTGGGATCCGAGCCCGCGCTCGCGGCACGCCTGCTGCGGATTGCAAATTCCGCTTCGCTCAATCGCAGCGGCCGGGCCGTCACCGACCTTCGCACGGCAATAAACCGGATCGGGTACAACATGGTGCGCAGCGCCTCCATCTCGTTCTCGATGGCGCAGATTCGCAGCAGCAACAAGCTGGCCGGGCTGGAACACCACCTCACCGATCTCTGGCAGCGCAGTACCATGGTCGCGGCGTTCGCCTATGTGCTGGCGAGGAATTGCACGAAGGTCAATCCCGACGAAGCGATGCTGACGGGAATGATGCACGGCATCGGCAAATTGTACGTGTTGACTCGGGTGATCGATCATCCGGAACTGTTCTCGAGCGGCGCGACCTTGAGCCAAATCATCGACGAGTGGCATGCGTCGATCGGCAAGGCGATTTTGGAGAACTGGAATTTCCCCGAGTCGATGGCGCAAGCGGTGGGGGAACAGGCCGACTTTACCCGGGGCGAGCATGGAACGCCCGATTTGACCGACGTCATTTCCGTCGCGATTCTCATGGCGACACACGCATCGGACATGCCGGCCCTCGAAGCCGTTTTGAATGGACTCGGAGCCGCCAAACACCTCGGGCTGGACGAGGCAAAAATTCTGTCCCTGATGCGCGAGTCCGCCGCCGAGGTCGCCGCCCTGAATCAAGCCCTGGGAAACTAGGATCTGTCCGCGTCAGACGGCGCGACTCAACGGCTCCGCGAGGAGTTCAGCCGCGATCGACTCGGCGACATAGCTCGCATTATGGGGCATGACTCCCGCGAGATTCATGCGGCTGTCCGGCGTCATGTAAATATGGTGCTTGTCGCGCAGACGCTCTACCGCTTCGACCGACACGCCGAGCAAGGAAAACATGCCGCGCTGCGTGCGAATGAAATCGAACGCCGCGTCGCCGGTTGCCCTGCACAACTGTTCGGCGAGCAGCCCGCGCATGTCGGCGATCCGGGTTCGCATGCCGGCGAGCTCGAGCAGCCATTCGCGCTTGAGCGTTGGGCTCGCGAAAATGTGCGCGGCTATCGCGGCACCGTGGTCGGGCGGCATCGAATAGATGCTGCGCGCGATTTGCAGCATATGACTCGAGATCGCTTCGGTGCGCGTCTCGTTCTCGCCGATCGCGATCAATGCGCCGACGCGCTCCCTGTACAGGCCCAGATTCTTGGAAAACGATACCGCGATCAGCGCTTCCGGAACCTGACTGGCGACCAGACGCACCCCGGCAGCGTCCGTGTCCAGGTCGACGGCGAATCCCTGATACGCCAGATCCAGAAACGGGAAAAGGCGCCGCCGCGTCAGCAATTGGGCGACCGCCTGCCACTGCAGAGGGTCGAGGTCGGCGCCGGTTGGATTGTGACAACAGGCGTGAATCAGGACGACATCGCCTTCGGCGGCACGCTCCAGGCGCTCCAGCATTGCGTCGAAGCGAAGCTCATGCGCCGCGGCATCGTAGTAAGGGTAGCGCTCGAGGCGCAGACCGGAGCTGCCCAGCAAGGGCGGGTGGTTGCCCCAGGTCGGTTCGCTGATGTGAACGGCGACGCCGGGCGCCGCCGTGCGAATCAGTTCTGCCCCCACGCGCAGCGCGCCGCAGCCTCCCGGGGTCTGCACGGTTCGCACCCGCCGGTCGCGGCGAACGGCGTGCGCCGATCCGAGGACCATTTCTTCCACCGCACTGTTGAATTCCTCGCGACCCGCTGCGGCGACATAGGATTTCGTGGTCTGTGCGGCCAGGACGGCCTGCTCCGCGCGGCGTACGCTGTCCAGTACCGGGGTATTGCCGGAGAGGTCGCGGTATACGCCCACACCCAGGTCGACCTTCAATGGCGAGGGGTCCGCGCGATACTTCGCCATCACCCCTAGAATCGTATCCGCGCTCAAGCGCTTAAGTTGCTGAAACAAAGTTACCGCCCCATTTCTCGTGCCGGCACATTATAGTCCATGTCGGCATGGCGATCGGATTACTCAGACGGGCTGTTCGAATATTGAGTTTGGCGTTCGCGCTCAGCGGCGCCGCCCTTTGGGCCGCGAGCGCGGCCGAAACCGTGCCGAGAATCATCAGCTTGAGTCCGCATATCACGGAGTTGTTGTTTGCCGCCGGCGCCGGCGGCCGAATCGTCGGGGTGGACGATTTGAGCGACTATCCGGAGGCGGCCGCCGGAATTGCCCGCGTCGGCGAACCGGGGGCGCTCGACGTCGAAGGCTTGTTGAAGCTCAAACCTACGTTGATCGTCCTGTGGGACTCGGGCACCCCTCCGCGCACCAAGGCTGAACTGAAGCGCCTGAATTTGCAGTTGCATATCACCGACCAGCACCATCTTGACGATATAGGCACGACGCTGCTCGAATTCGGCCGGCTGGCGGGCACCGAACCGGTGGCGGCGGAGGCCGCGCGCCGCTACCAGATGGACCTCGCCCAGCTACGTGCGCAGTATGAAGGGCGTCCGCGCCTCAAGGTCTTCTACCAGGTATGGGACCGTCCGCTGTACACGCTATCGGGCAAACACATGATCAACGAAGTGTTGTCGCTGTGTGGCGGCGACAATGTTTTCGGCGAGCTTTCGGTGCTGGCCCCGGCAATCGACAGGGAAGCCGTACTCACGCGCAACCCCGACGTGATACTCATCGCCGCCTCGGGCGCCGAGGGGACGCGGCAGAAGCTCGAATGGAACGGGTTTTCGGATCTGCGCGCGGTACAAACGCACCACGTCTTTACCGTAGACCCGACATTGCTCGGCCGAAATGCGCCGCGCATCCTCCTCGGAGTGCGCGAGGTGTGCGGTTTGCTGGACGCGGCCCGCGGCGCGGCGGCGCCTGTAGGGGACCCCCGCACGGGGGCCGGCAAGGGGCAACCGTCTCCAATAAAAGACAGTGTCCGGTGACATTTAAGGGCGTTAGCGTGTAGGCTTTAGTCACCATATCAATGGGAGTCGAACTCATGGCGCTTTGGAACGAAAAAACCACGCCCGCCAACGCGGGTCCTGCTGCTGTCCCCCCGTCGGCGCCGCCGCCGGAGCGAAATGTGCCGGAGCGTAATTCGAGCGATCCGGCGCTGGCCGTATCCCCGCGCCGCCCCACGCCCAAGACTTCATCAGAGGGGGGGGAATCCGTCATTGCCGCGAATCTGACCATTGAAGGCAAGATCGAGGGCTCCGGCAATGTGCGAATTGCGGGCCGCTTCAAGGGAGACGTCCGGATCGACGGTAATTTCACCATCGAGCACGGAGCCCACCTGACGGGTCAGGTCCTGGCCGGCATCGTCGTCGTCGGCGGCGAGCTTCAGGGCAATATTGAATCCGCCAAACGAGTCGATGTGCAGGAAGGGGGCGTCATCGTCGGCGACGTGAAGGCCGGATCGATTACGGTCGCGGCCGGATCGCGTATGCGCGGACACGTCGAGTTCGGCTGGGAGGACGAGAAGGTCAAGGTCAAGGGTTTGGTGGGTAGCGGCAGCTAGCCATGAGCGTGGCTCGGGCTGGCACCTTAGGCGCGACACGAATATGCCCGCACTGCAAGGCCGTGGTCCTGCAGAGCGCCAACATCTGTCCCGGGTGCCAGCACCATCTTCGCTTCAATTCCGCCAATGCGGAGCCGCAGGCCGAGTCGGTGTCGGCCATGCGAATCGAGGGATCGATTCGCCATGCCGTGCGCGAGGAGAGCTGCGAATACTGCGTGGTGATCTCGATCACCAACGATCGCGGCGAAAAAATTGCGCGCCACGTGGTCGGCGTCGGTGCGCTGCAGCCGGGGGAGAGGCACAAATATAGTTTTTCGGTCGACTTGATGCCGGTACGCGCCATCGAGCGCAAGCGGAACTGATCGGCGCCCGGCGCGGCGCGCGCCTCTCAGCGTTGACCACGCCCCTCGATGTCGATGAACCGCAAGAACTCCGCCCGCGTACTGGCATTCGCCCGGAAGGTACCGAGCATGTTGCTCGTGATCATCGACACGCCGCGCTTGTGAACGCCGCGCGTGGTCATGCATTGATGAACCGCGTCGATCACGACGCCTACACCCCGCGGTTTGAGCACTTCGTTGATGCACGCCGCGATTTGAGAGGTGAGCTTCTCCTGCACCTGGAAGCGGCGCGCGAAACCGTCGACGACTCGCGCGAGCTTGCTGATGCCGACCACCCGATCGCTGGGCAGGTAGCCGACGTGCGCGCGACCGATGATCGGCGCCATATGATGCTCGCAAAAGGATTCGAAACCGATATCGCGCAGCACCACCATTTCATCGTAGCCCTCGACTTCCTCGAAGGTGCGGCGTAGATACGCGCCTGGGTCGATGTTGTATCCCGAGAACCAATCGCCGTAGGCGCTCACGACCCGCGTCGGCGTGTCGCGCAGCCCCTCGCGCATGGGGTCATCGCCGGCCCAGCGCAGAAGCGTGCGCACGGCGGCTTCCGCCGCCTCGCGGGTTACCGCGCGTTTGTTTTTCTTGACCATGAGCCGCGCAGGATAGCATCGTTGGCCGCGCGGGCGCGCTCAAGTGGCATAATGAGCGGCGAGAACCACTTCCCCTGGGCAAACATGTCGATACAGCAAGTGATTGATGCGCGCGAGCGTGATCTGGGCGGCTTTGTCGTACGGCGCGTGCTGCCTTCCGCACGCCAGCAGATGGTGGGGCCATTCATCTTTTTCGATCATTTGGGCCCGACACAATTCGCGCCCGGATATGGGATCGATGTACGCCCACATCCTCATATCGCGCTTGCCACGGTGACCTATCTCTTCGCCGGCTCCCTGGAGCACCGCGACAGTCTCGGCTCGGTCCGGGAAATCCGTCCCGGCGATGTGAATTGGATGTCGGCCGGACGCGGCATAGCGCATTCCGAGCGAACTCCGCGGGCCGCGCGCGTGTCGGGCGAGCATGTCCACGGCATTCAGAGCTGGGTCGCGTTGCCCGATGGGCAAGAGGATGGCGAGCCGACCTTCGTGCACCATCCTGCGGCGGACTTGCCGGCGCGCAGCGCCGACGGCATCGATCTGACCGTCATTGCCGGGGAAGCCTTCGGACTGCGCTCTCCGGTCGCCACGCTATGGCCGACGCTCTATGTTCACGCGCAATTCGCGCATGGCGCAGCACTGGAGGTGCCGCCCGATCACGGCGAGCGCGCGGTGTATGTGGTGGAGGGGGGACTCTCGATCGGCGAGGTCGCAGCGGCTGCGGGGAATCTTGTGGTGCTCGAGCCAGGGTCGAGTATCACGCTGCGCGGGTCGGGCGATGCTCGAGCCATGCTATTGGGGGGCGAGCGATTCCCCACGCCGCGCTACATTTGGTGGAATTTCGTCGCCTCGTCCGAGGAACGCATCGAGCGCGCGAAGGAGCGTTGGCAACAGCGGCAGTTTCCTGCCGTCCCGGGAGAAACCGAGTTCATCCCATTGCCGAATTACTAGGTTTGCCGAATTACCAGGCGAGGTACCTCCGAGGAGAGTTTTCATGACCGACAAAACCGCGAGTGTTCACTGGGAAGGTCAGGGTAAGAAGGGTGTTGGTAAGATCAGCACGCAAACCGATGCCCTGAAATCGTATCCCTATGGTTTCGCCAGCCGCTTCGAGGATGACCGCCGCGGCACCAATCCCGAGGAGTTACTGGCGGCCGCGCATGCCGCGTGCTTCACAATGGCGTTCTCGTTCGCCTGCGACGCGGCGGGATTCGCGACCGCGGCCATCGATACGCAGGCCGCCGTACGATTGGTGATGAAGGAGGGCGGGTTTCTGATCGATCGCATCATCTTGCGGCTCGAGGCGAATGTGCCGGGTATCGATGAGGCGACGTTCCAGAAGCTGGCGGCGGGCGCGAAACGAGACTGCCCGCTGTCGAAAGCGCTGGCGAGCGTGCCTGAAATCACTCTCACGGCGGTCTTGCGCAAGTAGACGAAGAATTCAGGGCGGCGCTCGCCATAGCTCCGGGAACAAGCGGTGATGCATGGGCGAGCCTGCGGGCAATTCTTCGCTCAAACCCGGAAACTCCGGCGAAGTACGCCAGCGACGCGGTGCATGCGTCATGTCGTCGCCGAGAAACCGGACGGAAAACACGCGCCGGCGATGCGTGCCGGTGACGCCTGCAGCCGCGTGCAGGGTCAGCATGTGGAAGCACAACGCGTCGCCCGGCTGCAGTTCCCAGCCGAGAATCGGGAAGTCGCCGCGAGCGGCCTCGATGTTCGGCAAATCGGCGAGCGTGCCCTCGGGGAACCACTTGGCCTGCGCGTCCATGAACGAGCGCGGCATCAGCCAGGGTCCGAGATGCGAACCGGCCACGAACTCCAATGTGGATTCACGATTCACGGGATCGACGGGAATCCAGAAGCTGACGTTTTGCCGCCCCTCAACGTTGTAGTACGGCTGATCCTGGTGCCACGGCGTCGGTTGGCGAGTGCTCGGCTCCTTCGTCAGCATGTGATCGTGGTAGAGCCGCGCGGTCGAACTGCGCATCAGGCGCCCCGCGGTCTCGGGCAAGGCCGATTCGAAGATGAAACGCCGGTAATGCTCGTTCTCCTGCCAGTTGCAAAAGTCCTCGACGAAGCGGCCCGGATCATTTGCGCCGCTCGCTACCTTGGCACGAGGACTCAAGTGCGCGAGATTCTCGTCGATGCCGGCGCGCAGCGTCGCCATTTCCTCCGGTCGGAACAGCTGTCGGATGCACGCGGCGCCGTCGCACTGAAACCGCTCGACGGTGGCATCGTCAATCATGCGGATAATGCATCGAGAATTTCTCCAAGCAGCGCCTCTCCCCGGTAAGCGAAGCCCGTGTAGATCTGTATGAGATTCGCGCCTGCACGCAGCGTCGCCCGGGCATGCTCAGCGCTCACGATACCGCCAACCCCGATAATGGGAAAGTGAGGGCCTAACTCTGCGCGCAGCTGTGCGATCACTCTCACCGACTTGGGGTGCAGAGGCGCGCCGCTCAGGCCTCCCGATTCGGCCGCGGCCGGCGACTTGGCCACCGCGCCCCGGTCCGTCGAGGTATTGGTGGCGATCAGTCCATCGACCTCGAGGGCGCGCAAATCCCGCGCCAGCGCGGAAATCTGCTCCACCGTCAGATCCGGAGCAATCTTGATCAGAACAGGCACGCGCTTCCCATGGCGTTGCTGTTGAACTCGGCGCTCCTCGAACAGCGCTCCGAGTACTCTCTGCAGAGCGTCGCCGGTCTGCAGCTCGCGCAGACGCGCCGTATTGGGCGAGGAGATGTTCACGGCGATGTAATCGGCGAGCGCGTACACCTTGCGCAGACAGGCCACATAGTCGTCCTGAGCATTCTCGATCGGCGTATCGAAATTCTTGCCGATGCTGATGCCGCGAATGCCGCGATAGCGGCTGCGGGACAGCTGCGCGGCCAGATGATCCACGCCCTTGTTGTTGAAACCCATGCGGTTGATGAGTGCGCTTGCCTCGCGGATTCTGAACATGCGGGGCTTGGGATTTCCCGGTTGCGGCCGCGGCGTCACGGTCCCCAATTCGATGTGGCTGAATCCCATGGCACCCAGCGCATCCAAGGAATCCCCGTTCTTGTCGAACCCCGCAGCGAGACCGAGCGGATGGGAGAACTCGAGCCCAAAGCAGCGCACCGACCAGGCGGGCGGATAACTCCGCTCCGGCCAGAGCCGCTGCAACCAGCGTAACCCGGCGAGTCCGACATCGTGGGCCACTTCGGGATCCAATCGCGTGAGAACAGGCAGCGACGCGCGGGCAACGATGGCTGCGGCTCCGCGCCTCACGCGTATGCCCAAGAAGCGAGGGCGCCCAAGTAGAAGCACAGCTCAGTCAGTTGCCGGGCCACATCGAGCACTCCGGCGGTCACCGGCGGGCGGGTGCGCCTGATGTAGGCAATATAGGCGATGCGAGCCACAATGGCCGCGGCCAATCCGATCAGGCCGGGTATGCCGAGCAGCGCGGCCGGCGCAAAGCCCGTGGCCAATGCGATGCCGAGATCCGCGCTCGGCGATGCGAGGATCGAGACCACGAGGGCACGGCTCGCGGCGTGTCCGGCGATCATGATCAAGCCGAGGGCAAGGTTGGGCGGCAGCGCGAACGGTAGGTTGGCGGGCGACAGCGCCATCAGCGTGTTGTATTTGACGAGAAGGGCAAACACGAAGCCCGTCACGCCTAGATCTCCCGCATCCTCCCCCAAGCGCTTGGAGAGGAGCGCGGTCGCCAGCATCGACAATATGAGCGCGATGCTCGTCGGCCAGAGTTGCACCCCAAGCCAATAGGCGGCGCCGCCCACTGCGCCGATCAGGACGCCCAACAGCGGCATGAATCGCGGCGCCGTTGCTCCGAGACGCCATTGCGTGCTCATGCGCGTCTACGGATGGCCGGTTGGGCCAACTTGGGCCGCAAATAATGGCCGGTGTAGGACGTCTTGTTCGCGGCGATCTGTTCCGGTGTGCCGACGGCGATAATCCGCCCGCCGCCATCGCCGCCTTCAGGCCCCAAATCGACCACCCAATCGGCTGTCTTGATCACGTCGAGATTGTGTTCGATCACGATGACCGTATTGCCTTCATCTCTCAGCCGCTGCAGCACGACGAGCAGCTGTGCGATGTCCGCGAAGTGCAGTCCGGTGGTCGGCTCATCGAGAATGTAGAGCGTGCGTCCGGTGGCCCGTTTCGATAGTTCCTTGGCGAGTTTGACCCGCTGCGCTTCGCCGCCGGAGAGGGTCGTGGCGCTTTGCCCCAGGCGCACGTAGGACAACCCCACATCCAGCAAGGTCTGCAGTTTCGGCTGTACGGTGGGCACCGCGGAAAAGAACGGCAGGGCGTCCTCGACCGTGAGGTCGAGAATCTCTTGTATGTTTTTGCCCTTGAAGCGGATTTCCAGGGTTTCGCGGTTGTAGCGCTTGCCCTTGCACACGTCGCAGGGCACGTAAACGTCGGCGAGAAAATGCATTTCCACCTTGATCACGCCGTCGCCCTGACAAGCCTCGCAGCGGCCGCCCTTGACATTGAAGCTGAATCTTCCCGCCTCGTAGCCCCGCGCGCGCGACTCCGGGACGGAGGCGAAGATCTCTCGAATCGGTGCGAACAGACCCGTATAGGTCGCCGGATTGGAGCGTGGGGTACGGCCGATCGGACTTTGGTCGATCTCGATCACGCGGTCGATGTAGTCGAGGCCCTCGATGCGGTCGAAGTGTGCGGTTCCGGGCGAGGCGTGGTTGAGTTGCGTGGCAACCGCGCGAAACAAAGTATCGTTGACCAGAGTCGACTTGCCGGAACCCGAAACTCCGGTGACGCACGTCAACAATCCCAATGGAAATTCCGCCGTCACCTTCTTCAAATTGTTGGCCGTCGCGCCCACGACCCGCAGCATGCGCTGCGGGTCGGGCGCGTGCCGCTTCGCCGGCATCTCGATGCGCCGCCGCCCGCTCAAGTACTGCCCGGTAATCGAATCGGGATGCGCGGCGACCTCCGCCGCCGTTCCCTGCGCCACGATTGCCCCGCCATGCACACCGGCGCCGGGCCCCAAGTCCACGACGTGATCGGCCTGACGGATGGCGTCCTCGTCGTGTTCTACCACGATGACCGTGTTGCCCAGATCGCGCAGATTGACGAGCGTGTCGAGCAGACGCTGGTTGTCGCGCTGATGCAAACCGATCGATGGCTCATCGAGGATATACATGACGCCGACCAAACCCGACCCGATCTGACTCGCGAGTCGAATGCGCTGCGCCTCGCCTCCGGACAAGGTGTCGGCGCTGCGATTCAAGGTCAGGTATCCGAGGCCGACGTTGCCGAGAAAACCCAGCCGGTCGCCGATCTCTTTGACGATTTTGACGGCTATTTCGCCCCGCCAACCGGGCAGCTTGAGCTTGCCGAAAAGCGCCAATGCGCGGTCCACCGAGAGCGCAGACAATTCGGGGATGCTCTTGCCGTCGACGAAGACATTCCTCGCGGCTCGATTGAGCCGGGTGCCTTCGCAATCGGGGCAAGGACGCGAAGAACGATACTTTGCCAGCTCTTCGCGCACCGTCGCCGATTCCGTTTCCCTGTAGCGGCGTTCCAGATTCCTGACGATGCCTTCGAAGGTGTGCTTGCGCTTGAGCGTGCCGCCTTTGCCGTCGAGGTACTTGAACTCGATCTCCACGTCATCGCTGCCGAACAGCACGAGATCCTTGATCTTCTGCGGGAGGCTTTCGAAGGGGGCCTCGATGTCGAACTTGGTATGCCGCGCCAAGGATTGAATCAGCTGAAAATAATAGGCATTGCGCCGATCCCAGCCGCGCACCGCGCCGCCGGCCAGCGACAAATGCGGATTAGCGACTATTTTCTCGGCGTCAAAATAATCCTGGGTGCCGAGCCCGTCGCACGCCGGACAGGCTCCTATCGGGCTGTTGAACGAGAACAGGCGGGGTTCGAGTTCGCTCAGCGAATAGTTGCATATCGGGCATGCAAATTTGTCCGAGAACACGAGTTCGGCCCGTTGCGGTTCATCCATGTACGCGATGCGCGCGACGCCTTGACCCAGCCGCAAGGCCGTTTCGAAAGATTCGGCAAGACGCTGAGCCAAATCGGGCCGCACCCTGAATCGATCGACGATCGCCTCGACGGTGTGTTTGCGACGCACATCGAGTTTGGGTGCTTGATCGAGTTCCACCACTTCGCCATCGATGCGCGCGCGCACGAAGCCGCCCGCCTGCAATTCTTCGATCAGTTCGGCGTGTTCGCCCTTGCGCTCGGCGATGGCGGGCGCCAGCAGCATCAGCGCGGTGCCTTCGGGATGTTGCAGCACCGCGTCGACCATTTGACTCACAGTCTGCGCCGCGAGATCTATTTGGTGGTCCGGGCAGCGCGGCGTGCCCGCACGCGCATACAACAGACGCAGGTAATCGTAGATTTCGGTAACCGTGCCCACCGTCGAGCGCGGGTTGTGGGAGGTCGATTTTTGCTCGATCGAGATCGCCGGCGACAACCCTTCAATGGTGTCGATGTCCGGCTTCTCCATCATCGAGAGGAATTGCCGGGCATAGGTCGAAAGAGATTCGACATAGCGTCTCTGGCCCTCGGCATAGATGGTGTCGAAGGCGAGCGAGGACTTACCGGAGCCCGAAAGGCCGGTGAATACGATCAGCCGATCGCGCGGCAGGTCGAGATCGATATTCTTGAGGTTATGGGTCCGGGCACCCCGGATTCGGATGATTTGCATGTAACCAACTACTATACCCGCCAGGTCAAGTACGGGTAAAACGACCTCCGGGAACGGGTTTTGGGACGCGCAAATCTGCATGCGCGCGCCGGTCAACCAGGTATGGGGGTGGGCTGCCGCGTGTACAATACCGGCCATTCAATTGTTTCCGGGGGTATGTATGGCACGCGGCGTAAACAAGGTCATCTTGGTGGGCAATCTCGGTGCAGACCCGGAAACCCGTTCGATGCCGAGTGGGATGACGGTTACCAACATCCGAATCGCCACCAGCGAGTCGTGGAAAGACAAGGCTTCGGGGGCGCAGCAAGAACGCACCGAATGGCACAGCATCGCTCTGTTCGGCCGCTTGGGAGAAATCGCCGCCGAATACCTGCGCAAGGGATCTCAGGTGTTCGTCGAGGGCAAGCTGCGAACCCGAAAATGGCAGGATAAGCAGGGGAACGATCGGTTCACCACCGAGATCATCGCAGACAACATGCAGATGCTGGGCGGTCGTGCCGGGGCTCCGGGGGGAAGCGGCGCAATGACCGGCGGCGCGGAGCGCGGTGCCGGAAGCGGCGCACCGCCACGGGACGATTACGACCAGTCGCCGGCGCCCGCGGGCGGCAAAGAGGATTTCGACGACGACATTCCCTTCTAAGCCGCGCCCCCCAGCGTCAGACGACTCTGTCAAGACCTTGCCCGAAGGCTGTCATGACGAGGGTCTGTTTTCCTTAGCCTGAACGCTTCACCCCTGGGCTTCGCCTGAGCCTGCGAGTGCCTAGACTTCGGGCCATGACGCTACGCTGCTCATTCGGGATCGTTGCTTTCCTGATGGTCGGTTGCTCGAGTCAACCGGTGCAGGAGAAGCTCAAACCCACGGAGCGTGCCCTGCAGCCAACCGTGAGCGCGTTCGAGTGCGGCGGGGAGAGCGTGCAGTCTGCCATTGCGTCGTGTAAGGCAGAGGGGGGCCGGTGGGGTCATTGCGCGATCGTCGCCTCGCGCGCCGGGGTGTCGGACGCGACGGCGTGCTACACCTACGCTTCCAAGGTTCGCAAACGTCGCGAGCAATTGGTGGGGCAAGAGGATCAAGTGGAAGCGCAGATCCGCTATCTGCAAGACGTGAACAAGGACACGGAAGGCTTGAACACCGAACTCAGCGGTCAAATAGGGGAAGTGACCGCGCGGACCGATACTGCGGTCGAGTCGCTCGATCGGGGCGAAATGACTCACTCGGAACTGACGCAGCTGCGTGCAATTCTCGACCAAGAAATCTCCTCCGCGCAAATGCAATTCGACGCGGCTTCGCACGAGCTGCAGGCAGCTGAGCAATATCGCTCGCGCCGCCAATCGCCCGCGGCGGCGGCGCTGGATGCTGAAATCGCGCGGCTGCAGACGTTGCTCAACGAGGCAGAGCGCCAGACCAACGCTTTGGTCGCTCAGCGCGAACGGATTTGACGGCTCCAATGCGCCGCGGTACGGCACCCATGAAGCGCGCTTTCTGGCCTGCGAGCGTGGCGCTGATCGTGAGCGGCTGTTTCTTCGACGAATTGCAGCGGTCGGAGGAAAACGACATCCAGCGGGTGGAACAAAAGCAGGCTGCCCTGCGGGCGGAGCAGGACAGGGCGGCGGCGTTGAAGCAACAAGAGGGGCAACTCGCGGCCGAGTTGAGTGAGCGCCAACTCTCGTTGAACGAATTGAATGACCGAGTGCAGGAGATTCTGGCGGCGAACGGACGCTCCATTGCCGACAACGATGCGAAACGTCTCCAATATAGAGTTTTGCTGGGGCAGGTGCATGAAACCAATGAGCAGCTTGCAGCGCTTCAGGAACGCCCCCCACGTTCGATTGAGGAACGGCGCGAGCGCATCGCCTCCTTGAAGGCCCAGCTCAAGGCGCAACTCGATCTCATATTGCGCTGACCCAAGGCGGAGCCCGTTCGCAACCCGTCCCGTTGTCATGACGGCGCAATATTTCGGCCTGAAGCTTGCTGGCTTCCATTTGTCGGCACTCCAAGGGGAATAAAATGAGGATGCAGCTACTTGCAGCAGCAGTTTCGCTGGGATTGATGGCGGCCGTTGAACCCGTTCCAGCCCTGGCAGGCGACGGGTTGTCCGAAGGCAAGATCAAGCACGTACTTCTGATCAGCATCGACGGTATGCATGCGTTGGACGTCGCGAATTATGTGAAATCTCATCCGGGATCTGCGCTCGATGAACTCGCCGAGCATGGAGTCACGTTCTCCAATGCGCGGACTCCCGCAAACTCGGATTCGTTTCCGGGGCTGCTGGCCCTGGTGACCGGCGGTTCGCCGCGGACCCACGGACTTTTCTACGATTACAGTTACGACAGGACGATCTGGGCGGCGGATAACCCGACATGCGCCGGGCCGCCGGGAACGCAGATGATCTTCGACGAATCGATCGACGTTTACGTGAACGGAGTATCCCAAAACGTGATCGACCCGAACGCTCTGCAACACTACATCGATGCGCAAGGGCACTGTTCGCCGTTCTATCCGCACAATGCAATCCGCACCAACACCTTGTTCGAAGTAATCAAGGAGAAACACGCGGGCCGCACCGCGTGGGCCGACAAGCATCCGGCCTATGATCTGGTGAATGGGCGCTCGGGCAAGGGGGTGGACGATTTATACACGCCGGAGATCACGAACGTCGGGGGCTACGACAACACGTTGAGCGTCGTGTGCACGGTGCAGAACGACGCTCTGAAGGTGAAGGCGATCCTGAATGAGATTCAAGGGCTGAATCACGAGGGCTCGAAGACCGTCGGAGTGCCTACGGTATTCGGCATGAACTTTCAAGGCGTCAGCGTCGGCCAGAAGTTGCTGGTGGACAATCAAGACGGCGGTTGCGCAGCCGATACGGATCCGGCAATCAACGGGCAGCGGGGAGGTTATCTCGATGGACTCGGTACTCCCACCAACGTTCTCGCCTACGGACTGAAGAAGACCGACGATGCGCTCCGGCAGTTCATCAACGCGCTCAAGAAGGCCGGTCTCTACGATTCGACCCTGATTATCGTCACGTCCAAACACGGCCAGTCGCCCATCAACTACGCGAAGCTCACGAAACCGGGCCATTTTGCCGATATCGTTTGCACGGTGGCGAATTGCAGCATCGCCGGTCCCGCCAAGATCATCACGGATGCCGGGAACAATTGTCCCGAGGGTCCGTGCGGCTATGTGCAGGACGACGACATTGCACTGATCTGGCTGCCGGATCAGAGCCAGACGAAAGCGGTCGCGGATTTTCTCAATCAGAACGCCAAGGCTCTGTACATCGACGAGGTGATGGCCGGCGAGGACCTGAAGCTCAAATTCATCGATCCGCTGGAGGACAGCCGCACTCCGGATATCATCGTGCAGCCCGTGTATGGAACGATCTATACGGGAGCCACCAAGAATAAGTTGGCGGAGCATGGCGGGTTCAGTTTCGGCGACACCAATGTGGGTTTGATAGTTTCCAACCGCGCACTCGACCCGAAAGTCGTGAAGACTCCGGTTTTGACGTCGCAAGTTGCCGCGACGATCCTCAGGTCGCTCGGAATCGATCCGAGCGAATTGGAGTCCGTCCGCAAGGAAGGAATTAGCGCGCTGCCGTTTCTCTTCGAGGCCGGCGAGTAGCAGTAAAGCTGCCCTGAAACTCCAGGGCTTGCACGAAGGGCGCCTCGGGGAAGCCGGGGCGCCCTCTTTTTTGTGCCCAGGCTGCATCGTTCGGCTTATCATCCGTACCTTCGGTAAGAAGATTCTGACCGCCAACACGGAGTACGCATATGCAGACGCTGGCACAAGCGGGTTGCGGAACCGCGCCGGCCCAAGACATTTACGGCGGCAGAACGATCCTCGTTACGTGGGTCAAGGCGATTTGCCGCGCCCTGACCGCCGCGGGCTGCGACAGCGCCGCGCTGGTCGCCGAGGCCGGCGTCGACACCAAGCTGCTCGACAATCCGACGGCGCGCTGCCTGATCGCGCCGGTATCACGCCTGTGGCGGCTTGCCGTCGCCGCGACCGGCGATCCGGCTTTCGGCCTCAAGGTCGCAAGCCACATCAAGCACACCACATTCCACGCGCTGAGTTACGGTCTATGTGCCAGCTCAACGCTCAAAGAGGCATTCGAGCGCGTACAACGTTATTGCCATGTGGCGAGCGACGCCGTCGAATACGAATTCTGGCGATGCGATTCCGAATACCACTTCGTGATCGAACCCGCGGTCGAAGTCGCCGACGAACCGGTCGACGCGCTGGTCGCGGCCTACTTGCGAATGTGCCGCTCCCTGATAGGGCACGATTATTCGCCGCTCAGGATCGAGTTTCGGCGCGCGCTTCCCGCGAGGATCGAGGACTTTCATGGGCTGCTGCGCGCGCCCCTGTACTTCGATGCGCCGCGGACGCGATTGGTGTTCGACCGCGATTCCATCGAGCGTCCGCTCGACGGCGGCAATCCGGAACTGGCGCGGCAAAACGACGCCATTGCGCTTCAATATCTGTCACAGCTCGAACGCGAGAATATTCGGGGACGCGTCCGCGACGTTCTGACGCAACGGTTGGCGCGCGGCGAGCCCTCTCAAGCGCAGGTGGCAGAGCTTCTCAACATGAGCGCCCGCACCCTGCAGCGAAAGTTGGGTGAGAGCGGCACCACGTACAAGGAGATACTGGACGAGACTCGCCGCGTGCTGGCCTTGGCCTACCTCAGTGCGCCGCGGCACACGGTCGGCGACGTGACTTATTTGCTCGGGTTCTCCGCCGGCAGTTCATTCACGCGCGCATTTCGGCGATGGACCGGTCAATCACCGTCGGATTGGCGTGCGCGCGGCGGCGCTAACCGGCCGTACCTAAGGACGTCTCCAACTCGTTGACGAGGGCGATGAGCCGTGGGCGCACCTTCTCCAGCAGGAACTCCTTCGACACCATGTAGGCTGGGGCGCCGCAGCTGATCGCCATCGGCGGCAGTCCGCCGCCCGGCCTCACGGGCACCGCGATGGCGTTGACATCCTTCTGCCATTCGCCAAAGGAGCAACAGACGCCCAGTTCGCGAATGTCGCGCAGTGCCTTGGCAACTCCACGCTGCAGCTCGGCCCAGCGGCCGGCATCGGCGATCTCGCGCACGCGATCCATGATGTCATCGCGTTCGCCCTCCGGTATCGCCGTGAGGTAGGCGCGGCCCATCGCCGACGTGGCGATCTGAATGCGTGCGCCGGTGTCCAGACTCAGCGTAACCGCCGCCGAACCGCGGACCGCGTCGATGTAGATCATCGACAATCGATCGCGGCTTCCGAGGCTCACCATGCATTGACCGAATTCGGCCAACTGCTGCATCAGAGGGTGGGCAAGCTTGCGGATGTCGAGACGCGACAGCATGGCGCTGGCCAAACTCAAGGTGGCGGTGCCCAGACCATACTTCGCGCTGTCCTCCACATAGATCAGATATCCGAGCCGGGTGAGCGTATGCGTGAGTCTCGATACGGTGGATTTGGCCAGACCGCAGCGTTTGCTGAGTTCCTGATTGCCGAGCACACGATCGCCGTGCCGATAGCAGGCCAACACCTCGAGTCCTCGCGCGAGCGCGGTCACGAAATGCCGGTCGGGCTTGGCGGCCTGTCCGAGAGCGGGCCTCGTGCGGTTGGCGACTTGCGACCGTGCGGGTTTATTCATTGACAAGCTCCGGCATCGTTCCCATAATTTTGCACCAATTCGGAACTAAATTCTGTACTGCAGAACATGAGATGTAGAAGCCTATGATCTCCGGCACCGGCCATGCGCCTTGAATTTACCGACGAGGAACAGGCGTTCCGGGAAGAGGTCCGCACCTTCCTGCGCGAACAGCTCACACCGGACATCAGCGACAAAGTGCTCAACGGCTATGAACTCGGCCGCGAGGACCATGTGCTGTGGCAGCGCCGCTTGCATGAACGCGGGTGGGGCGGCATGGGCTGGCCGGTCGAATTCGGCGGTCCCGGCTGGAACTCGGTGCAGCAATACATCTTCGAGGAGGAATCGGCGCTCGCCGGCGCTCCGCGCCTGATCCCGTTCGGCACCAAGATGGTCGCGCCGGTCATCATGGCCTTCGGAAGTGTTGCCCACCAAAAGCGATTCTTGCCGAAGATCAGCTCCGGGGAGGAGTGGTGGTGCCAAGGTTATTCGGAACCCGGCGCGGGTTCCGATTTGGCGTCGTTGAAGACGCGCGCCGTGCTCGACGGGGACCACTACGTCGTCAACGGCCAGAAGACGTGGAACACGCTCGGCCAATATGCCGATTGGATCTTTTGCTTGGTGCGTACCGACACGCACGCCAAGCAGCAGTCGGGCATTACCTTTTTGTTGATCGACATGAAGAGTCCGGGCATCACGGTGCGCCCCATCACGCTGCTCGACGGCGGCCACGAGGTCAACGAGGTGTGGTTCGAAAACGTGCGCGTCCCGCTCGAGAACCGCATCGGCGAGGAGAACCGCGGCTGGACCTATGCCAAGTTCTTGCTCGGCCATGAGCGCACCAACATTGCCGGCATCGGCATCGCCAAGCGCGAACTTGCACGACTCAAACGCATCGCGGCCCGTGAGCGCCAGAATGGACGGCCGCTGATCGAGGATCCCTTGTTCGCGGCGCAGATCGCGCAGGTTGAAATCGACTTGTGGGCCCTGGAGATTACCAACCTGCGCGTACTGTCCGCGGAGCGCCGGTCGCCCGCAGGGGGTCCCGAGGCGTCGATTCTCAAGGTCAGAGGAACCGAGATTCATCAGAGTATTTCCGAGCTGCTGATGCGCGCCGTCGGTCCGTATGCGCTGCCGTTCCGCCGCGAGGCGATGGAAGCCGGCTGGCAATTCGATCCCACGCGCGAATCGCCGGGGCCTCGGTACGCGTCGACGCTGGCGGCTTCGTACTTCAATCAGCGCAAGCTCTCGATTTTCGGCGGCACCAACGAAATTCAGAAAAACATCATCTCCAAGATGATCGTTGGCCTCTAGGAGTATTTCCTTGAACTTCGAATTCAGCGACGACCAGCGGCAGCTGCACGACGTCGTGGAGCGCTACCTCGGCGACCAATACGACTTCGATCGCTACAAGGCCATCAAGAATTCCGCGGAAGGATGGGACGCGTCGATCTGGCAGGGCCTCGCGGAGTTAGGCGTGCTCGCGATCACCGTGCCCGCGGCTCAGGGCGGCCTTGGGTTCGGACCCTTGGAAACGCTGGCCATGATGGGCGACTGCGGCCGGAATCTGGTGCTCGAGCCCGTGCTGAGCAGCGCCGTCATCGCGACGGCGGTGTTGCGCGCATTCGACGAGGAGCAGGCCGCCACGCTCCTGAGCAGCATGGCGAAGGGGGAGAAGATTGCGGTTCTTGCGCATTTCGAGAGCGGCGCGCGCTTCGAAAGCCAATGGGTGACCACGCACGCGCGGCGCATCGGCGAGAGCTATCGGCTGGACGGACACAAGGGAGTCGTGATGCACGCCGGCGCGGCGGACACTCTGCTGGTCTCGGCACGCACCGAGGGAGAGGCCGGCGACGCGGCAGGCGTGTCGCTGTTCCTGGTGCCGCGCGTCGCCCCCGGCGTGGTTTTGGATGCCTATCCGACGCTCGACGGCCAGCGGGCCGCCGATGTGTACCTGCAGGGGGTGGAAGTGGCGGCCAGCGGCCGGCTCGGCCCCGAAGGGGAGTCGCTCGCCGCGGTCGAAGCCGCTCTCGACATCGGTCTCGCCGCGTTATGTGCCGATGCGGTGGGGGTCATGCAGGCGATGGTGGATGCGACCGTCGACTATGTGCGCGTGCGCCAGCAGTTCGGCCAGCCAATCGGCCGGTTCCAGGCCTTGCAGCATCGCATTGCCGACATGTTGATTCATCTCGAACAGGCTCGCTCGATGAGCTACCTGGCTGCGCTGCGCTGCACGGCCGAAGACCTCGGCGAACGCAGGCGGGCATTGTCGGCGGCCAAGGCGGTGGTCGGCCAAGCCGGCCGGTTCGTCGGGCAGCAGTCGGTGCAGTTGCACGGCGGCATGGGCATGACCGATGAGCTGAAAATCAGTCACTGGTTCAAACGGCTGACCGCTGCTCAATTGATGTTCGGCGACAGCGAAACTCACCTACAGCGCTACGCGGCACTTACGCGCGCCTGACTTAAGAACGGCAGTACATGCATGCGCTTGCCGGTCGCGGCGAATACCGCGTTCGCAACCGCAGGCCCCACCGGGGCCACTCCTGGCTCTCCCACGCCGGTCGGCGGCTGCGCCGACGGCACGATGTGCACTTCGACCTTGGGCATCTCATTGAGGCGCAGCACCCGATAGCCATTGAAATTATCCTGCTCGACGCGGCCATCCTTCAATGTGATCGCCCCGTATAGCACCGCACCGAGGCCGAAGCCGATACCGCCTTCCATCTGGGCGGCGATGACGTCGGGATTGATCGGCGTGCCGCAATCGACCGCGCACACCACGCGGTCGACCTTGACCTGCCCGTCCTTGTCGACGGTGACCTCGGCAACCTGAGCGACGAAGGTCTTGAACGCCTCGGCGACCGCGATACCGCGGCCTCTTCCCGGCGGCAGGGGAGTGCCCCAGCCGGCCTTCTCGGCCGCCAACTCGAGCACCGCCTTCATGCGCGGCTGGTGTTCGAGGAGCTTGCGCCGGAACGTGAAAGCGTCCTGCCCGGCCGCATGCGCCACCTCATCGATGAACGCTTCGACGGCGTAGGTCGTGTGCGAGCTGCCGACCACGCGCCACCACAGGACAGGCACGCCGGTCTTGGTAGTCGCCAGATCGACCGCGACATTGGGAATTGCGTAGGCAATCGTCGCAGCGCCTTCGACCGACGTCGGGTCGACGCCGTCCTTGATCATTCCTTCGAAAGCGCCGCCGGCCATGATCGACTGACCGACGATGACATGCCGCCAGCCTTTCAGTTGGCCCTTCTCGTCCAGCCCCGCTTCGAGCTTGTGGAAATACATCGGCCGATACAGGCCGCCGTGGATGTCGTCCTCGCGCGTCCACTGCAATTTGATGGGGGTGCCGTCCGCGCCGCACGCTTTGGCGATCGACACCGCTTCGACGATGTAATCGGAACCCGTGTTGGCGCGCCGGCCAAAGCTGCCGCCCGCATAGAGGGTATGGATGCTCACTTGCTGCGGGTCCAAACCGGCGGTCTTGGCCGCGTTGGCCTGGTCTATGGTCTGGAATTGATCTCCCGCCCAGATTTCGCAGCTATTCGCGCCGAGCTTGACCACCGCATCGAGCGGCTCCATCGGCGCATGCGCGAGGTAGGGAAACTCGTAGCTGGCCGAGACTTTGCGGGCCGCGTCCTTGATCGCTTGCAAGGCATCGCCATCCTTGCGCGCGGACACCGCAGGCTGATCGGCGAGGCGCCGATACTCATCCATGATTGCCGCGGAGCTGCGTTTTTCGGCCGTGGCGTCATCCCACTCGATCTGAAGCGCATCGCGCCCCTGCTTGGCCGCCCAGAAACTTTTCGCAACCACGGCGACGCCGCGCGGTACCTGAACCACCTTGACCACGCCGGGCACGGCGCTCGCCGCCGCGGCATCGAAGGATTTCACGGTCGCACCGAACTGCGGCGGCCGCTTCAACAGTGCCACGAGCATGCCGGGTATTGCCACGTCGATCGTGAATTGCGCGGTGCCATTGGATTTCGCTGCCGCATCCACACGCGGCGCGGAATGGCCGATCAACTTGAAATTATTGGGGTCCTTGAGCGGCACCGTATCGGGAACCGGCAGCGTGGCCGCGGTCGCAACCAATGCACCGAAGGCGGCTTGGCGCTTTTTGCCCGCGTGGAAGACGGTGCCTTGCTCCACCGTCAGTTCCGCCACGGGTACTTTCCATTCCTTGGCCGCCGCGGCAAGCAGCATCGCCCGCGCCTTGCTTCCGGCTTCGCGCAGTTGATTCCAGGAATTCGCCATGGCCGAACTGCCGCCCGTACCTTGGATCGTGCCGAAGGCGAGATTGGCGTAGCGCTTCGCATCGGCGGGGGCGCTCTCGACCCGGACCATCGCCCAGTCGGCGTCGAGCTCTTCGGCGACAACGGTGGCGATGCCGGTGTAGGCGCCCTGGCCCAATTCGACGTGCTTGGCGATCACGGTGACGCTGTTGTCGGAGCCGATGCGAAGGAAAGCATTGGGCGCAAAGGTGGTGCCGCCAGGGGGGGCGGCGAGCGCGCGGCGTCCCGAATCGATCCATTCGAATCCGATCGTCAGGGCGATTGCACCGACGGTGCCGACGCTCTTGAGGAAATCGCGGCGGGTCTGCGAGGGGTTGGGGCTGCTGGATGTCATGGGCTCACACCTTGATGGAGTCGGCGGCCGCGTGAATCGCGGCGCGAATGCGCGAATAGGTGGCGCAGCGGCAAATATTGCCGCTCATGGCGCTATCGATATCCGCATCGGATGGCTTGGAATTCGCTTCCAGAAGCGCCGTCGCGGACATGATCTGCCCGGATTGGCAGTAGCCGCATTGGGGCACCTGAAGCTTGACCCAAGCGGCCTGCACCGCTTTCGCAGGCCCACTCGCCAGGCCTTCGATGGTCGTGACCTGTCGCCCCGCGACAGTCGATAGCGGGGTAACGCAGGAGCGGATGGCTTTGCCGTCCAAATGCACCGTGCAGGCGCCGCAGAGCGCCATTCCGCAGCCGAACTTGGTCCCGGGCAAGCCGGCGACCTCACGGACGGCCCACAGCAACGGCATATTG
>DATMNF010000112.1:0-23161 GCA_035569355.1 Steroidobacteraceae bacterium | reverse complement strand
CGGCCGTAAAGCGGAATCGATGCGCCGGCGTGCGAAGACGCGTAAATTGGCCGCCAGGAACGGAACATCCCTTGGGAGAAGCGCATGCGACCCAGAGATAGCGCATTGACGGCACGGAGAGCTCTTCTCCGATACCTTTCCGCCTTAGCGGTTTTGGCAAGCGCGCCGAAGCTCGCGTGGACTCAGTCGCCCGGCGCGCCTGGGCAGCAGGCGAGCGGAGCGGGCCAGGTTTTGAACGTAATGGATTTCGAGCCGCTGGCGCGGGCCGCGTTGCCTCCCGCCCACTTCGGGTACTTGACGACCGGGGTAGACGACGATCGTACGGTCAGCATCAATCACGAGGCGTTCTCGCTCGTAGAAATCCGCTCGAGCCGGTTCGTTGATGTGAGCCACCTCGACATGTCGATTCGTTTGTTCGGAGTGAGATGGCCGAGCCCGGTATATCTGTCGGCAGTATCCGCCCAGCGCGCATTTCACCCGGACGCAGAACTCGGCCTGGCCCGAGCCGCTGCGACCCGCTCGGCGCTTCTGATGCTATCCAACGCCGCCTCGACTGCAGTGGAGCCGGTGACCGAGGCGCGCGGGGGCCCGGTCTGGATGCAGCTCTACCCCACCGACGATTGGACAGTGACCACGGGTCTCGTGCGGCGCGCTCAAAGGGCGGGTTGTCCCGCGATTGCCCTCACGGTCGACAACATGCCGGGGCGGAACAACGAGACGCTTCAGCGGGCCATGCGGCTCGACACTCGGCAATGCACCTTGTGCCACATCGGTAACTCGCACGACTTCGTACGCAAGGCGCCGGCGTATGCTGGACTCGACGTGTCCAAGGTCAAGGAGCACACGCCCTCCAGCATGACCTGGGAATTTCTCGATAGGCTGCGTCAGCTGGTGTCCGTGAAGCTGCTCGTAAAGGGAATCGTCACGGGCGAAGACGCGGAGCGCTGCGTAGCGCATGGAGTCGACGGCATTATCGTCTCGAACCACGGCGGCCGGAACGAAGAGACACTGCGCTCCACGCTCGAGTGCCTTCCGGAAGTCGTACGAGCCGCCGGCGGCAAGGTGCCGGTACTGGTGGACGGCGGCGTTCGACGCGGCACAGATGTGTTCAAGGCGCTTGCGCTCGGCGCGACCGCCGTCGGGATCGGTCGCCCCCAAGCATGGGGCTTGGCAGCGTTCGGTCAGCCGGGCGTCGAGGCGGTGCTCGACATCTACACCCGAGAGCTAAGTACGATCATGCGGCAGGCAGGCACGCCGTCGATTGCGGCGATCTCTCGCGACCATATCGTGAGCAAGATCGCTTAGCGTGCAAGTCATTGCGAAGGCAACCTGCTCAGCAGACCGCGGCCGACGATATTGGCCTGAATCTCCGCGGCTCCCTCGAAGATGCTCAATATGCGCGCATCGCACAGGATGCGGCTGACCTCGTACTCCAGGGCGTAGCCGTTCCCGCCGTGAATCTGCACGGCCGCATCCGCGTTGCTCCAGGCGACCCGTGCAGCGAGCAATTTAGCCATGCCCGCCTCGATGTCGCACCGGGCCCCGGCGTCCTTGGCGCGGGCAGAGAAGTACGTGAGTTCCCGGGCAATGACCTGCTCGACGGCCATCAGGGCGAGTTTGTCGGCAATGCGCGCGAAATCGATCAGCGCCTTCCCGAACTGGCGCCGCTCGAGGGCGTAGGACAATCCGAGCTCAAGTGCCTTGCGCGCGACGCCTACGGCCCGCGCCGCGGTCTGAATCCGCGCACCTTCAAACGTCTTCATGAGCTGGCGAAAGCCAGCCCCCTCGCTGCCGCCGAGCAGGCACTCACCCCCGATTTCGAACTCATCGAATGACAGGGCGTACTCACGCATGCCCCGATAGCCCAGCACGGGAATCTCGCCGCCGGAAAGACCCGGATCCGGGAATGGGTTGTCGGCCGTGCCGCGCATCTTCGGAGCCAGAAACATCGACAGGGCATCGGATCCGGGCGCGCCGGAGTCGGTTCTTGCCAACACGGTCATCAGATCGCTGCGCGAGGCGTGAGTTATCCAGGTCTTCGAGCCGGTGATGCGCCAGCGACCGTCGCCAGTCTGACGAGCGCGAGTCGACAGCGACGCCAGATCGGACCCGCTTCCCGGTTCCGTGAACACCGCAGTGGGCAACACCGTGCCCGCCGCGATGCCAGGAAGCCAGCGCAGCCGCTGTTCGGGGGTGCCGTTCGCCGCGATCAGATCTGCGGCGATCTCGGAGCGCGTTCCGAGCGATCCGGCCGCAATCCATCCCCGACTCAGCTCCTCGGACACGATGCACATGGCGAGCTTTCCGAGTCCGAGCCCACCATACTGCGCCCCGACGCACACACCGAACACTCCCAGCGCAGACATCCCGGCCACGATCTCATCGGGTATGAGCGCATCGGCCAAGTGCCACGCCTGCGCCTTCGGCTCGATCCGCTCTCGGGAAAAGCGGCGGATTCCCTCGCGAGACGCATCCAACGTCTCGTCATCCAGAGATTCGTCGGCGCGCCATCCTGTGGCCAGACAGCGAGCCAATTCCGCACGTGTGTGCGGTGTGTTCCCGTGCTGCAGAAATTGGCGAACCGCCTCATCGGCCTCGAGACGGTCTGCCGCTTCGGAAGCATTCATGTCCGGCGGTCGCACGAACTCGTTTTGACTCATCGGCAGGCCGCCGAGGATCTGAGCCAGGTATTCACCCATCCCGATGCGCAAAACGAGGCGATCGCCTTCGCTGAAACGATTGTGCTCGGCGAGCCGCGCCGCCCATTCGGTGAGCTGCGCCAGCCCTTCCACGGCGGTGGCGCTCCACGCGAATCCGTGGACGCTCCGTTGTGCATTCTCCAAGCGGTCCGGTGCCGTTCGGCCGTCCGTGCACACCGACTCTCCAACCGCCATCCGAGCGTGAGCGATATAGGAGCGGGCGGCGGCCACGGCAGCCGTCGCGGATTCAATTAGGCCTCGTGGAGTGTCGAGCGCTGTGTTGTCCATGGCCTAGGCGACGAGTCCATCATCGTGCAGGCCGGCGATTTGATCGCTCGAGAGCTCAAGAACGGAACGAAGAACTTCGTCCGTGTCCCGGCCCAGCCGAGGCGCCGGGCTCGTGGCTTCCCGGGGCTCGGACACGATATTGGCCGATGCGCCCGGTGTGAGGTATTCGTGTCCGCTCTGATGGGCGACGCTGGATAGGATTGGGTTTGCGGCCGAGAAGTAAGGATCCTTCGCTATGGCCTCGTGCAGGGTTTGATAGCGGCTCCAGCAGACCGAGTGCGCTTCGAAGGCCGCGATGAGATCCGCGGCCGCGCGGCGTTGGATAGCGTCCGCGATGAGGGGAATGAGCTGGTCGCGATGCTCGAACCGGGCGCCCTCGTGTTGGTCGAATCGGACCCCGAGCTTCGTTTCGAGCGCGCCGACACGTGCGCTCAAGTCCAAAGCAGCCAACAGGCCGGACCACTGGCGCGGAGTGATTGCAACAACCATGAGCCGATGACCATCGGCGGTGTGAAAATCCCGGCCGAACGCCCCATAGAGGGCATTGCCCACTTTGGGGCGATCCGTGCCGCGGGTCACCACCTCCGCCACCTGGCCGAGGTGCCCCAGCGTGGCGATCGCAACATCGGACAGAGCGATGCGAATGTCGCGGCCCCGACCATCCTCTGCACGAGCATGCGCGGCGGACACGAGAGTGAAGGCGGCATACGCTCCCGTCAAAAGATCCCAGGCAGGCAGTACGTGGTTTACCGGCCGAGGATCCTCAGGCGGACCGGTCATCGCGGGTACGCCAACCGCCGCATTCACGGTGTAGTCAACTGCCGGGCGGCCATCGGGCCAGCCCATGACTCTGACGCAGATCAGATCGGGGCGGCGGCTCGCCAGGTGTTGATACGCGAGAAAGCCCTCGACCGGGTAGTTGGTGACGAGCATCCCGGCGTTTTCGCCCGGTGCCGTGATGATCTGCAGGGCCAGTTCGCGTCCCTCGGGGCGTCTGAGATCCAAGGCAATGGACTTCTTGCTCTTGTTCAGACCCTCCCAATAGAGACTGGAACCGCTTTCGGGAGATAGAGGCCAGCGATTGAAGTCCGGGCCACCGCCGATCTGATCGATGCGAATGACCTCGGCCCCCATCTGGGCCAGGTAGAGGGCGCACGATGGCCCCGCTACGAAAGCGGACGCCTCCACCACGCGAATTCCCCTGAGCAAGCCGTACACTTAATCTGTCCCGTCCCTCGTTCCGCGGCCGTTTCATGCGCGCATCGCCCCCCGCCACGGGGCATCAAGGCTCCCGCGCCGCGGGGTCGTCAAGCGAGTTGTGCCACGCTTTGCAGCGCTGTGCGCAAGCCTTCGATCGCAAAGGATACCGCCGCGGCGTCGTGCGATGTTGACAGGGCGATAATTCCTCCGGGTCCGATCAATATCCGCTCGTTCAGGCAGGCGAGGTGGAAGAGCGCCGCGAGTCCGATGCGCGACGGATCGTCTTCGTGGCGATCCGGGTCGGCATCGAAAGCGATGCCCGTCACCGAGCCGACGCCCGTGACCGTCACGCCGATGCCGAGCGCTCTAGCCTCCTCGGCGAGCGCCGTGCGGATGCGGTCGCTATGCGCGTCCATGGTGGCAATGCGTTGGCTGTCCAGATCCTTGAGCGCTGCGTGCCCCGCCACGCAACCAATCAAATTACCGTTGAAAGAACCGCCATGAAACATTGCCCGAGGCTGCGTCGGATCGAAAATCCGCATCACCTCGGCGGCGCCGGTCAACGCGCCCATCGGAGTGCCGCCGCCGATGAATTTCCCGAGCACCAGCAGATCGGGCTCGAGCCCGAAATACTCGGATGAGCCGCCGGGCGCGAGGCGCAACATCAGGCAGTCGTCGAGAATGACGAGCGCGCCGTGACGGCGCGCGAGCTTTTCGAGCTCGTTGAGGAATCTGTCCGCCGGAGCGACGACCCGGCCCGTTACGAGCACGGGCTCGATGACGACTGCGGCCACCTGACCGGCATGGCGCTTCATTGCGGCTTCGAAGCTCGCCAAATCGTTGAATCTCGCCACCATGGCGCGACCGTCGATATCGCCTTGACCATAGAGTCCCGCCTCCAGGTCCGGGTAGCTGCCGTGATAGGCGCCCGAGGCCTTCACGATCAACGGACGCCCCGTGACATGGCGCGCCGCCTTGACCGCCAGCATGCCGGCCTCCGACCCGGAATTGGTGAATCGAACGAGCTGCGCCGGCTTGAGCCGCGCCTGCAAATGCTCCGCGTAGGCGATCTGCTCGCGCGACGCCCCGCTCCACGCGGTACCGCGTCGCAAAGCCAGTTCGATCGCGTCGCGCACGGGTGGGTAGTTGGAGCCGTGAATGAGACTCAAGCCATTGCAAAACAGATCGACGTATCGCTGCTCCTCGACGTCCCACAGCCAGGCGCCCTCGCCCCGCTCGAAAACCACGGGATAGGGAGGATGGAAACTGGTGGTGCGGGTATTGCCGCCGGGCATGGACGCGGCTGCACGCGTCATCAGCGCAGCCGATATGGCGGTGCCACGCCGATAACGGCCTTCAATTGCGCCGCACGCAGCGGCGGTCGGCTCGATCTGCCCCGCTCTCGCTTCGTCTCGTTTCATTTCTTTCCTTTGGCTGAGGGCCCCGCGATCCCGTCTTCGATCAGATAGTTTCCGTAGCGGTCCGTGGTCGCGATCTGATCCGCGAGCAACAGTGCGGTCGTGGTGGTCTCCTCGATGATCGCAGGTCCCCGTATCTCCACCCCACTGCCGAGACGCGACCCGTCGAAGACGCTGAAAGTTTGGTAGCCGCTCTTGCCGAGATAGACCCGGCGCTGACCGCGTGCGCGCGGCGCGTGCGCCTGGGGTTCCAGAGCACGGCCGCGGCGCCGGCGGCCGCCGGTATCGCCAACTGCGCGCACTTTCCACGTCGTGAACTCGACGACCTCGCCGACGTCCTTGATTGTGTAGATCGCCTCGTGCTGGGCGTGAAACGACGCGGTGAGACGTTCGAGGTCGGCGCCGGAAATTCCTGTCTCAGGCCGCTCGAATGGGACTTCGATGTCCCAGGACTGGAACTGATAGCGGCCCAGGTACGCGAAGCGGTAGGATCGAGCCGCAGCGGGAATGCCGGCGCGCTCGAGGAACGCATCGCCACGCACGCGCAAACTTTGGAGCAGCCGCTCGACGCCCGCCGCATCGAACCTGCGAGTGTTGGTGTGCAGGGTCGCAGACTCCTCCCAGTGAACATCGGACAGCAATCCACCGTATGCGCTCAAGCCGGCCGCCAGCTTCGGCACCATGAAACGGCGTATGCCGACGATTCGAGCCATGTCTCCGATGTGGCAGGCGGTCGCGCCTCCGCCGCTCACCATGTAGCTTTCCCGCGGGTCGATGCCCTCATTCACCGTGACGTCTTCGATCGCGCCGATCATGTTGTGATTGATGGTCGAGTAGATTGCCCAGGCTGCATCCTGCAATCCGACGCCCAGCCGGTCCGCGACCCGCCCGACGGCCGTTTCGGCCTTTTTGGCGTCGAGCCGCATTCTTCCGCCCAGAAAATAGTCCGGGTCGATGATCCCCAGAACGACGTTGGCGTCGGTGACCGTCGGCAGTACGCCGCCGCGGGCATAGCAAGCCGGACCCGGATCTGCGCTCGCGCTGTGCGGCCCGACCTTGAGCAACCCTCCTTCGTCGACGCTCGCAATACTCCCGCCGCCTGCGCCAACGGAGCGCACGTCGATTTTCGGAATCCCGAGCATCTCGAAGCCGAAAGTCGATTCCGGTGTCACCACGATTTGCCGGTTGCGGATCGCCGAGACGTCGAAGGTCGTGCCCCCCATGTCGACGACGATGACGTTCGGCACATCGGCGAGCACGAGACCCGCCACGGGCGCCAGGGTTGGACCGGACATGACACTGTAGATCGGCCGCCGGACGATCTCGTCCGGCGGCATCATGCCGCCGACACAGTTCGCGATCAGAAGATCGCGCCGATATCCGGCGGCCCGCAAGGCCTCGACCAGCCTCGTCGTGTAGGACGAGACGACGGGATACAGCGAGGCGTTGATGGCGGTCGAGATCGTGCGGCGGTATTCGCGCGGAATCGGATTGATTTCGTGACTCAGGGTGACCGGAATCCCAGGCCACTCGTGCGCGACGATTTCGCGAACCCGCAACTCATGAGCCGGGTTCACGATCGACCACAACAGACTGACCGCGATCGCGCGAACTTCGCAGCGCTTGAAATATTCGACCGCCGCCGACACGTCCGATTCCGCCAGCGGCTCGACTTCGCGGCCACGCGCCTCGATGCGGCCACGCACCTCGAATGTGCGGTTGCGCGGCACGTAGGGCCGCGGATAATCGATGTGCACCGTGAAGGCGCGTTTACGCGGTGCTTCGCGGATGGTCAGGACGTCAGGATGCCCTGCGTTGCAGATCAGACCGACCGGGGAGGTCTTGCCCTCGACCAAAGCGTTGGTCGAAACGGTCGTACCGTGCACGATCAGATCGTGATTCGCCAGGAATTGCGCGAGCGACAGGCCATAGGTGCGCGCCGCGATTTCGAGCACGTCCATGAATCCCTTCTCGAACTCACCGGGAGTCGTCGCGGACTTGAAGATGTCGAGCCGGCCGTCGGGAGAATGCACGACGAGGTCCGTGAACGTGCCGCCGATATCGATACAAGACGAATACATGGCATCTCCTAGGAACGCGTTTGGGCAGCCGTGTCGCGCCGCCCCTTGTGCAATCTGGACAGCAACGTCCCGACTTCGGTGGCGCCGCAGATTCCCGCGGGGCGCAGAATCAGGATCGTCAGCATGATCAAGGCGAGAGCCACCTCTTGCAGTCCGTTTGGAGCCTCGAGATCGCGGCCGAAGACGGTGATACCCTGTTCCAGATACCGAAACGTCTCGGAGGCTGCGCTCAACACCAGCACTCCAGTCACGGCTCCGGACACGCTACGCATGCCGCCGACCACCAGCATGGCGAGTGTCAGGAACGTCGTGTCGAGATAGAACGTGTTGGGCCCGAGCGTGCCGAGGAAATGCGCGAACAGGACTCCGCCGAGCGCACACAACATGGCGCTCAGGACCAGGGCGAATAGTCTTTCCGCGGCGATATTGATCCCGATCGATTCCGCGGCGACCTCGCTCTCGCGCGCGCAGCGCAGCAGCGCGCCGCGCCGGCTCGCCTGGTAGACGGCCGCCGCAATGATGGCGACGGCCGCGCATCCGAGCGCGGTCCAAGGCGTCGTGGCGAGCGGCAGCCCGACCATGGCTTGCCGGCCTCCTGTCACGGCCTTCCAGTTCTGCGCTCCGACGTGGCTGATCACGAGCAATGCGAACAGTGCCATCGAGGGCGCAACGCCGCGCAGCCTGACGATCGGCAGGCCGGCGAGGAGGGCGAAAAGGCCGGTCGCCGCCGCGGCGACTGCCGCCGCGAGAGGTGTCGGCGCGTGCAGCTGCAGAACGGAGTTCGGCAGCGACAAGAGTTCCAGCTTCTTCTCGATGGGCAGCGTGAAGAGCGCCGAGACATAGGCGCCGATCACCATGAAGGACACGTGGCCGAAGGAGACGATGCCGGAATTGCCTACGAAGACCTGCAGCCCCACCACCATCACGACGTAGATCAGAGCCTCGGTGACTACTCGCTGCAGGTAGGGCGTCGCGAACGCGGCTCCGAGCGCGAGCAGTGTCAGGGCGCCGATCAATACGGCAGTCGTGGTAAATGCGGCCTCGGACGGAGGTTTCATACCCACTCCCGCCGATGGCGCGGTTGCATGAGGCCGCCGGGCCGCAGGATCAGGAATGCGAGGAACAGGCCGAACAGGAACGCGTCGCGGTACGGACGCCAGCTCTCGGGCAGAAAGGCCTGCAGGGCAATCGAGGTGACGCCGACCAGAAATCCTCCCAGCGCCGCGCCGCCAAGCGATCCCATGCCGCCGACCACCGTCGCCACGAAAGCGACCAGAACGATGTCCACGCCCATGCGATACGAGACCGTTCCCGATTGAATAACGAGGTAAAGGCCGATACATGCGGCCAGAAGGCCCGAGATGCCGAATCCGGCGGCGATGATTCGATCGGATCGAACGCCGACGAGCCTTGCCATCGTGAAGTCTTCGGCGGCCGCCCGCATCGCAACGCCGAGCCGGGAGCGGTGGAAGAACAGCAGGAGCGCGCCGAGGATGAGCGCCGTCGATGAGATCGTGGCGAGCTCGAGCCAAGGGATGCGCAGCTCGCCGGCGCGCACGCTCTCGCTCAATTGCGGCAATAGCGAGACGCCGAGCGGCCGCGCACCGAACACGAGCACGATGAGATGCTGCAAAAGATAGGAAAGCGCAAACGAGGTGATCAAGAGCGTCGCGGCGCTCGCCTTGCGGATCGAGCGGAACGCGATTCGCTCCATGAGCAAGGCCATCACAAACGAAGCGGTCAGGGCACCGGCGACGCGCATCCAGACCGGCTGGCCCTCGAGCAGATAGGCGGTGAAGGCTGCGGCGCTGATCAGCTCGCCGTGCGCAAAATTGATGAGGCGCATCACTCCGAAAATGACGCCCACGCCGATGGCCGCCAATGCGTAGACTGCGCCGAGATTGACCGCGTCCACGAGGGTCTGCAGCGAATTCAAGCGCTCGCCCCGAAGTAACTTCCCTCGAGATCGGACGCGGCGAGCAGCTCTGCGGCCCGTCCTTCGCGCACCACCCTCCCCGTTCGCAACACGTAGGCGCGATCGGCGCAGCGCAACGCCTGTCGCACGCTTTGTTCGACGACGAGAATGCCGAGCCCCGCGGCGCGCAGCATGGCGATGGCGTCGTAGACCACCCGCACGACGAGCGGCGCGAGTCCAAGCGACGGCTCATCGAGCAGCAACAGCTTGGGTTTCGCCATGAGCGCACGGCCGATCGCGAGCATCTGCTGCTCGCCACCCGAAAGCTGCCCGGCCCGTTGCCGATAGCGCTCGCTCAAGATGGGAAAAAACTCGAGCACTCGGGCCAGATCCTCGTCGCAGGCGGCCCGGCCATCACGCCGGGTCGTCGTTCCCAGTTGAAGATTCTCCGCCACCGTCAGCGTGCAGAAGATGTGACGGCCCTCGGGCACGAGACTCAATCCGTCCGCGACCCGTTGCTCGGGCGAACGGCCCACGATGGACACTCCGTCGACGGCAATGCCTCCGCCTTGAACAGGCTCGAGGCCGGCTATGCAGCGAAGCAGCGTCGACTTGCCCGCTCCGTTCGGCCCGATCACGGCGACGACCTCGCCGCCGGCGAGCGAGACCGAGACACCCTGGAGCGCCGTGATGCTGCCATAGGCCGCGCGCAGATTCACGATGCCGAGACGCGTGCTTGCCTGTTGCGGCGCGGCGTGCATCATGATGCGGTTTCACCGAGGTAGGCGCGGCGCACCCGCGCATCGGCACGAATCTCCTGCGGTCCACCGACGGCAAGCGTGGCGCCCTGGTCGAGAACCTGAATCCGACCGCAGAGCTCGAAGACCAGCGACATGCGGTGCTCGATCAATACGATGCCGCAACCCAGCTCGTCGCGGATGCGCCGAATGAGCGTCGCGAGATCGGCGCACTCGGCGTCGTTGAGCCCCGCGGCCGGCTCGTCCATGAGCAAAAAGCTCGGGCGCATGACCACCGCCCGCCCGATTCCGATACGCCGTTCCGCACCGAAGGGCAGGCTGCTCGCGTCCCGATCGGCCAGATGATCGAGGTCCAGGCGGCGCAATGTGTCGATCGCGCGGCGACGAGCCTCGCCACGATGACCACCCATGGCGAGCGCGCCCGATTCCACGTTCTCCACGACCGAGAGTTGCGGAAACAGCAGCACGTTTTGAAAGGTACGAGCCAATCCCGCGCGCGCGCGCCGCCAGGACGGCCAGTGCGTTACATCGCGACCGTCGAGCGCAACCGTGCCGGCGCTCACCGATTGGAAGCCGCTCATGACATTGACGAGTGTCGTCTTGCCGGCGCCGTTGGGGCCGATCAGCCCCAGGATCTCCCCACGCGCCACCTGCAGGCTCGCTTCGTTTACGGCGCGCAGCCCGTGAAAGTCGACCGTCACCCGGTCGACCCGCAAGTTGTCTGTCGGCTCACCGGCGCTGGATTTCACGGCTGGCCGTCCGCGAATCGACATCGTGCTGAGGGGGCAGCGCCTGGGGCGCGAAGACGCCGACCACCTTGCCCTGTTTGCCCGCGGTGATTTCCATGACGACCATGTCGCGCAGGGTGTTGATATGCGATTGCGGCGAGAAGGTCGTGGGGCCCACGAGC
Source organism: Steroidobacteraceae bacterium (assembly GCA_035569355.1). GTDB lineage: Bacteria > Pseudomonadota > Gammaproteobacteria > Steroidobacterales > Steroidobacteraceae > Bog-1198. The sequence continues at coordinate 11,892 of DATMNF010000112.1, read as the reverse complement.
AAGGGTTCGGCCGCGAAGGTATCGAGCGCCGCTCGAACCTTGTCCGTCTGGAGGCTGTGAGCGCGCTCGACCGCACGAACCCAGGCCTCGACGACGCTGTACCCCGTGACGGCATTCGACTGCACCGGCGGCGCGCCGAAGCGGGCTGCGAATCGGTTGAAGAAGGCCTGCATCGGGGCGCGCGGATCCGTGCCGAAAATCGACGCGTAGGTCACGAAATACATATCGCTCAGGTCCGGCACGCCGGACAGCCAGAAATCGCCGTCCCAGGAGTCCGAGCCGACGATGGGTTGAGTGATCCCGGCGGCGCGAATCTGCCGCACCGCACTCACCCCAGCCGGAGGTGCCGCACACACGGCGACAACGTCCGGCGCTGCCGGTAGCGATTTCAGGCGGGTGATTTGCGTCGCGATCTGGGAGTCCTCGCTGGCAAAAGTATCCTGGCCATAAAAGCCGGCCGCACCGTGCAGCTCGATCCAGCGGCTTTTGAACGCGTCGGCAAACGATGCATCGAACGCGGTGTCGGTGGCGAGCAGCACGTAGGCGGATCGATAGCCGGCCGCATGCGCCCACTCGGCCATGATGACCGCCTCGCTCGGCGAGCTGACCGCCATCGTGTAGGCGTTCGGGCCAATGCCGCGCGGCCCGAATTTCGGATCGCCGGCGCAGGTCGAGAACGTGATGAGTCCCCTGGCGTTCGCGATGTTGGCCGCCGCGCTGCCGAAGTCGTAGTCGCAGGTCACGACCACCAGAGCCGCGCCTTTGTCGATCACCAGTTGCGCCGCGGTCGCGCCATAGGAGATGTCGGACTTGGTATCGGCGCTCACCAATTTGAGAGGGCGCCCGAGCAGCCCGCCACGCGCATTCACGGCATCGACCGCGAGTTGCATGGCCTTGAAAGGGCCATCGTCGATGGGCGCGAGCGGGCCGCTTTTGGCGATAGCTGCGCCGATGATGATGGCGTGGGGTGCACCGCTCTCGCTAGAGCAGGCCGCGGCCACCAACGCCAAGCCCGCCGCCCAGACGCGCAGTGCGCTCAGCCCCTGGGTCATCGCGCGGCCGTTCCGGGCGCGCGTGACACTTGCGCGGCGCGGCGCAAGGCCGACGTCGCCTCGGCGTCGACTTCGAAGTCGACACCATTGACCGCCTTGGCGAGCGCGACTCCGAAAATCTCTCGCGCCTTCTCGACGCTGACCCAGCGGCGGTTGACATCGAGGCAGACGAGTGCCGCATCTCTTTCGAACGGGTCGCCGTAGCCGCCGCCCGCGCAGCTGCGATAGAGCACGAGATCGCCCTCGGCGAACGTCTCGCTGTGGAAATCGGGGAGTCTGCGAGCCTTGCCATCCGAACCCTGTTTCCAAGAACCGCAGGTTGCGCCCGCGCCGCCGCCGAGCACACCCTTGGCCGGAAACGTGCCGCCGTCACCGCAGTAGTAGACGAGGATGTCCTCGCTCAAGGAACGATAGGAGCCCTGCGTCGCCGGTGCCCCGCACCACTCGCCGGGTCCGGCCGAATCGATCGCGACGCGCCGCTCCGGGAAGATCAGCGGATACATCGCCTCGTTCACCTCGACGGAATCGCAAACCATGATGCCGTTGCCCGCCGGCGACTCGTACGTGAGCCAGCCGTCGTGCCCGGAGAGCCCGGGGCCTCCCGACAAGGCCATGATCAACTGGGTGATGTAGGGAATCGGCACGCCGTCCCGCGTGTCGGTGCCCGACACGACACCGAGGGCCGCGGAGAAATTGCCGCCGCCTTCCGCCATGCCATACGGGGCTCCCATGCCGGTGAAGGCGCATTGCACCGCATTGGCGAGCCGTTCGAGGCAATTGCTCGTGGCTACCGAGGTGCCCGCCGGATAGATCGGGCGTCCCACGACGCAGCCGTCGCGCAGCAAGGGCACGATGCGGCTCGCGCTGCCGTGGTTGTGCGGCATCTCCGGATCGACGTTGTAGAAGACACCGATCCGGCAGCCGGCCACGGCGCAAGCCTCCGAGAGATTGAGACCGCCCGGCACGAGATCGGGATTGTCGCGCGCGTCGACCGTGATCAGTCCTGCCTCGGGATCGACGGTGACGGTCGCCTTGATGGGCACCCCTTCGTCGGCTACGCCCGGCACGGGATCATGCCGCACGGAATAGGTGAAAGTCCCGGCCGGCAATTTGCGGATCGCGGCGATGGCGCGCCGCTCGCCGTAGCTCATCCACGCCTCGATGAAGCTGCGGACCGTTTCTGCGCCGTGGTGCGCAGCGAGTTCCTTGAGCCGCCTCTCGCCCGTGCGGCAGGCGCCGATCTGCGCCTGGTAGTCGCCGTAGAAGATGTTGCTCACGCGAATCTTCTGACGGGCGATGCGCATGATGTCGGCTTTGTCTTCGTAGCCTTGCTGGCAGCGCACGCAGGGAAAATGCACCCCCTCCTCGTATATCGTCTTGGCGTACGGCAGATAAGTCGTGGGTTCCGGCGCGCCGATGTCCGCGTGATGCGATCGAGAGAGCGTCCAGAACAACGGCACGCCATCGTAGAACACCGGCACGCAGACCGTCAGATCCGCGTGGTGCGTGCCGCCGTAATACGGGCTGTTGTTGAGGAAGGCGTCTCCTTCGGTGATGTCGTCAAAGAGCTCGACGATGGGCTTGGTGGTGAGCTCCAGGGCCGTGACGTGAATCGGCAGCGCCTCTTCGACGCAGATCAGGCGACTGTCGTAGGTCAGGATGCCGCAGGACATGTCGCGGCCGTTTTTGATGACGCTGGAGCGGCTGGCCTTCATGACCGTATTGGTCATCTCGCGGATGATCGACTGAATACGGCTCGAGATGACCGACAACAGAATCGGATCGAAGTCGGTGGTCCCCGCCGTGCTCACTTGTGTCCCCGCCGCGCTCACCTGCGAAAGCTCACTTGAACTCGCGCCGCAGCTGCAGCCCGATGGTCCTCGGCTGCGTCACGAACAGCCGCGGCCTGCTCGGCAACTGCACCCCGTCGGGCAGCAGGTCGCTGATCACGCCGAGCTTGTTGAACGCGTTGCGCACGGACAGCGCCAACTGCCATGGTCCCTGGTCGACGCCGAGCCGAAAATCGGCCAGACCGTAGGATGCCAGCTCGAGCCCGGCTTGCGTATTGTTGTAGCTCGTCCGCGAGCCGGTGTAACTGTATTGAGCGGACATGAAGCCCGTGCGCTGCGAATCCAGCGGCACCGAGTATTGCATGGTGAGCGAGCCCGTCCAGCGCGGCACATTCTGCAGTGGCTGACCGTCCACGGTATGCGACTCCTGCGAACCCTGCGTGACCCGGGCGTGTTCATATCCCAAGGCGAAATTCGTGGTCAGATGCTGCACGGGCGCTGCGTCGAGCTCGAATTCGAAGCCGGTGCTCTTGGATGCGCCGACATTGGCGACGATGCTCCAGACGCAGGGCAGCACGACCACGCGTTGCGTGTTCTTCCAATCGATCTCGTATCCCGCGACGCGCGTCTTCACCCGCCCGTCGGCCCACGAATTCTTCAAGCCCAGCTCGTAGCTCCACAACGAGTCGGAGGCGAACTCGTGGCCGTTGGCGATGTTGAGTTCCTGCAGCGCCGCATCGCACTGTGGCGGCACGTAGGCGTTCGTGCCGCCGATGCGAAAGCCTTTGGCCGCGGCCGCGTAGAGCAGCTGGTCCGCGCTGTACCGGTACTGTGCCGTGAAGCGCGGCGCGCGGTCGTTTTCGGCGTGGGCCGCGAAATTGTGGGAATCTCCGCCATTGAGCGGGCCGCTCGCGATGTAGGTGCCCTCGTGACTGAGGCGAGCCACCCGAAGTCCCGCGGACAACCGCAGCGGGTCCAGGGGGTTCCACGTGACGTCGGCGTAAGCCGCGCGCTGATGATCGGCGTTGGGCGACCCTTGCAGGAAGGTCAGATCGGTGCCGTAGATGCCGCCGGTCGCGACGTTGAAGCCCGGCGCGTTGAAGTACTGATAATAGAAGCGTTTCTCCTGCGACCAGTAGATGCCTGCCACGAGCTGCACCGGGCCGGGCAAGGCGGACTCGTAGCGTGCCTCGCCCGTGTAGTCGTGGAAATACAGGTGATCGATGATCGGTGCCGGCACGTAGTAGGGCAGGCCCCAGAAGACGATTGAATTGGCGTCGGAAGTGTCCTCCAGATCGTAGCCGTCACGATAGAAGCGGTTGGCGATCAGGACGAAGTTACCGAACTTCGTTTCCTGCTTGATCGTCAGGCTCTCGAAATCCCACGTGTCGCCCACCGCTTCGGGAACGTCGAAGGGCCGGGTCTGCACGAAGTCCTGCGGCGTGTAGTCGGCGACCGGGTAGCCGTTGTCGCGCGTCCGTTGATAGATGAACATGGGTGTAATGGTAAGGCCTGGGACAGCCATCGGTGTCGCGCGCAGAGACACCATGACCCCCGAGCTGTGCTCGGCGCCGACGTGATCGGCCGAGCCCATCGCCACCGGACCGGGCGGAAACGGCAGAGTCGGGGATCGCGGGTCCTGCGCGCCGCCCCACACTCGCGTATAGAGCCCCGGCTGGAACGTGCTCAGAAAGCTCGCGTGCAGGCTCAGATTGCCTTCGATGAGCGGGACGTTGACCGATCCGTTCGCCGAGTAACCGCCGCCTGCGGCGTTGACATCGAATCCCTCGACCTCGAGCTTGCCGTAGAGCCGATCGATCGCAGCTCCCTGCGAGACGAAGCGGATCGTGCCGCCCATGGACCCGGCCCCGTACAGCGTGCCTTGCGGACCGCGCAGCACCTCGATGCGATCGAGGTCCAGCAGTCGCGGATCCATCGACGGTGGAACCGGGCTGTCGTTCAGGTACACACCCGTCGTGTTGTCACCGAACACGCCGCGGATCGTGTAGGTCTTGGTCGTCGAGACGCCGAAGCCGCTGCCCGCGCCCCCGGATCCGGCGCCTGCGCCCACGGACAGATTCGGCAACGTATAGGCGTACTGGTCGAAGGTCTTGATGCCGAGATTCTCGAGCGTGTCGCCCGAAATCGCGCTCATGGAGATCGGCACGAGTTGCAGGCTCTCTTCACGATGCTGCGCGGAGACGACGATCTCTTCGAGTGCCGGGCTCGCCTCCGGACCCGTCGTGGATTGCGCCATGGCGATCGGCGCTGCCGCCGAAGCCAACCACCCGACGGCCGTCTTGGCCGAAATTCCGCGCCGACGCTGCTCAGCCATGTCAGGCCCCCCTTTTGATTAAATCCCGTGTATCACCACATATTTTAATAATTAGATACAAGATTTATTATTGGATCAAATATGCGAGATTGTCAAATTCCTGATGTGGTGCGACGACGATCGGCCAGCGCTCGACGGCGCGTGCGGCGACGGGCAAGCGGCGCCTGCCAATCAGCACTTCGAGTTCGGCGTCTTGCGTCGTCGCCTCGACGAGCGCCAGCATGTGCGCGCTCGATTCCCTGGCCAGGCCGGCGCGTGAGGTCGTCCGGCCCACCACCTCGCCTCCCGCGATCACGAGATCGCCCGAGCCGAAACCGACGACGGGGTCGCGCGTAGTCAGCGCCAGCAGACGCGGCCGGCGCTCCGTCGGCCGCAGTGAAACCCAGGGCGTGAGTTCGGTTCCGAACCGCGGCGCCCGCCGCTGCACGCGCAGCGCTTCGCGCGCGAAATGCCCCCCCATACGCAGGCCGAATCCGGCGCTCAGCTCGAGCATGCGTTCCCAGACGTAGCACGCGCAGTCCGCCGGCAAGAGGAGGACGGATACGCCCAGGAGGGAGTCTTCGTACGCCTCGACGAGTACGGCGCCCGCGAACTCCCGGCGTGCGGGCGCTCCGGGCGCGGAGGTGAGCGCTTGAAGCAGTTCATGACGGCGCGGGCCGTGAAGCTCCCACAGCGCATGCGCTGACGTGACATTCCAGAAGCGGGCACCCGCCGCGCCGGCGTGACTGCGCAACCAGCCGGCCAGCCGTTGCTCCTGATCGGCGCTCGCGGTGAGCAGCACCGCGTTCGCCGAGGGCAAGAGACGCACCAGGCACTCCGCCCCGCCGTGCATCCCCTGCATCGCGCACCACGCCGCGTCGGGTGCTTTCGGGACGAAGCGATCGATTCGCGCCCGCAGCCACCCGGCGAGCGATTCGTCGAGGGCCAGTTTGACGTCGCTCGAGAGATCGAAGACGACAACCCCGCGCTGCGCAGCGGCGACCTCAGCACTGACAGCTTCGATCCAGTCGGATTCGCCCGCGGGCGGCGCGATCCACGCCGCGGTTTCCCAGCCTGCAATCGATCGAAATTGGGCACCCGCTGCGGCGAGCAAGTGATGTGTCGGCGAACGCCGGATGCCGCGCGCGGTCCGATAGTCGTCCGTCGCCGCATGCAGGCCGCAAGAGTATCCCGGAATCTCGGTAACGCGCTCGCGGATGAAAGCTTCGGTTGCCTGCACGGGCGCGAATCGTCGAGTGTCGAGCGGCGTGACATCGATGCTCGGCGCACCTTCGACGATCCATTCGGCCAGATAACGGCCCGCTGCCGAGGACAGCGCGATACCGTTCGAATTGAACCCGCAGGCCGAGTACAAGCCATGGGCGCCCGGGACCGGGCCGAGCAACATGCGGCCATCGTGCGTAAAGCTCTCAGGCCCGTTGAGCAGCATCTTGGCGCCCGTCGTGCGCAGCGCCGGAAAGCGCCTCATCGCCGTCGCGAGGTAGGGTTCGAATTGCTCCCAACGTTCATTCAGCAGGGAGAAGGAGAGTTCACCCGGAATGTCCTGCGCAGATACGGGAATCGCGCCGTCGTCGAGGCTTCCGACGATGAGTCCGCCCACTTCCTCGCGCCCGTAGAGCTGATCGTCCCAGGACAGGAACAATGGCAGCGTCGCGTCCACTCCGGGCACCGGTTCGGTGATGAGATACTGATGCTCGAGGGCATGCAGCGGCAGACGTAAACCGCAACTCGCCAGAATCTCGTTCGACCAGAGCCCCGCTGCCACGATCAGCGTGTCGCATTCGATCGTTCCGGCATCCGTGACCGCACCGCACACCCGGCCGTCCTGCAGCACGAGTCCCCGAACCCCGCAATGCTCCCGGATCTCGGCGCCGCGCCGGCGTGCCGCCTTGGCGAAGGCCATGACCAGATCGGTCGGGTTGAGCCGCGCATCGTTCGGAATCCACACACCGCCGACGAGACCTGCCGGATCGATGATCGGGAGTCGTCGCGCGACCTCGGCCGGTGTGAGGATTTGCGCCTCGATGCCGAGCAGGCGCCCGGTCTCCGGCATGGCCCGGTACTTCTCCATGCGCAACTCGGAATCCGTGTACAGCACCCGACCGACGCAGCGCCAACCGACGTCCTGGCCGCTCTCCTGCTGGACCTGCGCGATCGCCTCGACGCCGTAGCGAACCATCGCGTAGGCGAGCGCGTCCTCGCGGTAGGTCTCCATGTTCCCGGTCGAGTGCCAGGTGGTGCCCGAGCTCAACACGGAGCGTTCGAGCAAGAGCACGTCGCGCACGCCGAGCTTTGCCAGGTGGTAGGCAACCGAGCAGCCGCCCACACCGCCCCCCACCACCACTACGCGCGCAGAGCCGATACGAGTCGCGTGATTCATGCCGATTTCGATCGATGCGCCCGAAGGCGATGAGGTATTTTATATCAAATCTTCGTACAAAGATCTATTCTTTGGATATATGATTGATTCCTTGAGTTCTCGTTCATTTGATCAAGCGGAGCCTACTCATTAACATGGCCGTCGATTCCGCTGGGAAATCGACTTAAGGACATTGAATGCGCGCGACAGCAAAACGGACTCGGCGAACGACCGCTGCATCAGCCCCCGTCGCGGCTCCCGCTGCCCGCAAAGAGTCCGGCGCCGCCTCGACGCGCACGGCCAACGCACGTGCGTATCAGCAACTGAAACAGGCGGTCTTGAGCGGCCGCTTCCGGCCCGGCGAAGTGGTCACCCTGCGCTCGGTCATGAAACTGCTGGGCGCCCGGGAAATGGCGGCGCGCGAGGCCGTGAAGCGGTTGATTTCCGAGGGAGGCTTCAACGCCCTTCCCAATCGCTCGGCACGCGCGCCGGTGCTCGGCCGTAAAGAGGCAATGCAGCTGTGCGAGCTGCGAATCATGCTCGAGTCCGAAGCGGCGGCTGCGGCGGCGGCCAACATCACGCTGCATCAGATCGGTGCGTTGCGAGTCATGCACGAGAAAATGGCCGACTGCGTGGCGAGCGGCGACCTCGAGCAATACAAGTGCCTCAACATGGCCTTTCACTTCGAAATCTATCGCATCGCCGACAATCCGCCGCTTGCGAGTCTCATCGAGAGCCTTTGGCTGCGCCTCGCACCCTTCATTTCGCGCACGATCAACTGGGTGGTGACGGTGCCCGGCCGGTTCCCCCAGATCGCCAATCGCCGTCACGAGGAAATGCTGAGCGCCTTTCAGCGGCGCGACGTCGAGGCCGCTCGGCTCGCCATGCGTGCCGACATCGGCGAGATTCACGAAACCGAGGGTTATTGGGCGGCGCTCGACGACTGGAGTCCCGCCAACTAGCGCCTTCGGCGCTGCTGCCGTGGCCTCGCGCCCATCCGCCGATCTTTCAATACGAAGTGGATTCGATTATGATCTTTTCTCGGATATTTGATCTTAGTTTCCACCGACTGCGACTTGAACGCACGCCCGCCGAAGCGAGGTGAAAACCTATGACGATCGTGACCCGAACCGACGGCGCCATCCTGGAAATCACCATGGACCGGCCGCGCGCCATGAATTGTCTCGACGCCGAGGCGAACGCCGAACTCGATCGGACCTGGAAGCGCTTCAACGCGGATCCCTCCTTGCATGTGGCCATCCTCACGGGAGCCGGTGACAAGGCATTCTCGGCGGGCGCGGATCTCAAGACTCTGATACCGGCCTACGATGGCCAGGTCGATTGGAACTTCGGAGGCGGACTTGCGCGCGGACTCGTGATCGAGAAGCCCCTGATCGCGGCCGTCAACGGGCATTGCCTGGCGGGTGGCCTCGAGATGGCTTTGGCATGCGACATCCGCATTTGCTCACCGAATGCCCGCTTCGGCCTCGCCGAAGTCAAATGGGCCATCATTCCGGGCGCCGGAGGCACTCAACGCCTGCCCCGATCGGTGCCGCTCGGCATGGCGATGGAGATGATCATGACGGGCGACCCCATCGATGCGGCGGAGGCCTTGCGAACCGGTCTGGTCAATCGCATCGTGCCGCTCCCGGACCTGATGTCCTCTGCCCGCGAGCTTGCCGCGCGCATCGCGAGCCGCGGACCGCTCGCCGTGCGCGCGGCTCGAAACTCGGTCTACCATGGACTTGCTCACGGCATGGAGGCCGGAATGCGATACGAGCACGAGCGGTTTCGCGAAGTCGCGCAGTCCGAAGACGCCAAGGAGGGACCGCGGTCATTCGCCGAAAAGCGGCCGCCCGTCTTCAAGGCACGATGAGACGTCGCAGCGCCGGGGGCTCGCTACGTGGGTGAGGCGAACCTCGAGCATTGGCGATCGTGGATCGGGCGCGCGCGCACTGCGTCCGATCCACTGGTGGGCTTCCCGGCAAGGGCGCTCGCGAACGCGCTCGATATGCGCTGGCAGCCCCAGCCGGGAGAGGAACTGCCGCCCACCTGGCATTGGTTGTATTTCCTCGATACACCGGCCGCTGCGGGAACCGGACCTGATGGGCATCCGCTGAAGGGTGGGTTCCTGCCGCCTATACCTTTGCCGCGCCGCATGTGGGCGAGCGGCGAGTTGCGGATCGAGCGGCCGATGATCCTCGGTGTAGCGGGCGAGAAGCAATCGAAGGTCGTGGCGGTGGATGTCAAGAATGGGGCAAGCGGCGAGTTCGTGCTCGTCACCGTCGAACACATCCTCCATCAGGATGGACGGCTCTGCATCCGCGAATTGCAAAGACTCGTCTACCGCGAGCGCCCCACTCGCGGCGACGCCCCGCCGCCCGGCGAGTCGCCCGATGAGGCGCAGTGGTGCGTCAATGTCACACCGAATCCTGTGCTGCTCTTTCGTTACTCGGCCCTCACCTACAACGCGCACCGCATTCACTATGACCGCGACTACGCGGTAAACGAAGAGCTCTACCCAGGATTGGTCGTGCAAGCGCCATTGCTCGCGACGATGCTCCTCGCAACGCTTGCGGAAAGAACTCGCGGGCGGCGCATATCGGCGTTCGACTACCGGGCGGTGCGGCCCGCATTTGCGGACGCCGCCATCGCTCTGCACGGCGCGTTTCGGGGTGATCGTGTCGACACGTGGACGGTCGATCAGGACGGGTTCGTCACGATGAAGGCCTCGGCGGTCCTGGGCTAAAGTCATGGGTGCTGCCGACCCGGAACGACGCACGTCCGTGCAGTTCGCCCACCGCTCTGTTCTTTGACCGCCGCCTCATCCCGGGCGCTTTAGGCGCGCCCCGCGTGAGCCCGGTGTCGAAGCTGCAGGTCCGCCGGTCGCAACTTCCCGGTTCAGTGTCACCGTACCCGGTATGTACTGTTTGCCCCAGCGCACGAACGCGAGCAACACGTCACCAAGAGCGGTGCCCTTCGGGGTGAGCGTGTAGGCGTAGCGCACCGGGCGCCTCTGATATGGGGTGCCGACAATGATGCCGGCAGCCTCCAGGCGCTTCAGACGATCCGCAAGAATATTGGTCGGAATACGTTCCGGTGACTTCGCCAGCTCCCCGTAGGTGTGCTTGCCGTGCAGCAAATCACGCACCACCAGAAGCGACCACTTGTCGCCCACGAGGTCGAGAGAACTTGCGATCGCACAGGCGGAGCGCATGAAAGGCTTTGCGTTACTCATTGGTGTTGCACTCATATGCTGCCGTAGGCTTCGTAACTTGCATACTGCAAGTGAGTATGCTACGGTCGCTGCATACTTGCAAAGTGCAAGTGACTCAGGAGAACATCGCCATGACAACCTCTGTCCTTCCGCGTCCGGCTCAGTCTCAACCCAGCGGCCTGAGCGGTATTACCTTGAGCGTCGGCCTCGTGCTGGCCGGCTGGTTTCTGCTCGTCGTGTCGCTCGCCGCGGTCGGCGCCTTCGCCGCTCCTCCGGGGACGCCCCCCATCGCCATTGCGATAGGCGTTGGGGCGCCGCTGATCGCCTTCTTCGCGTGGCTACGCCTCTCGCCGGTATTCCGCGACTTCGTTCTTTCGCTCGATTTGCGTTTCATCGCAGGCATACAGGCGTGGCGGTGGGCAGGTCTTGGCTTTCTCTCCCTGTACGCTCACAACATCCTGCCGGGGATATTCGCGTTAACGGCGGGCCTCGGAGACATGGCTATCGGTTTCGCGGCGCCGTGGATGATCCTTGCCCTGGTGCGCCGGCCTGACTTCGCCGCGAGCGCGGCATTCAGGCGTTGGAATATCCTTGGCATAGTCGACCTGACGGTGGCCGTCAGCCTGGGTACCCTGAGCGCCATACTGAGTACGGGGGCTCCGGGAGAGATCAGCACCGCTCCGATGGCAACACTTCCGTTGCTGATAATCCCGGCATTTCTCGTGCCGCTGTTCCTCATGCTGCACACAGCGGCCCTCATGCAGAGCCGCCAGATTATCCGCGGTCGAGCATAGGGGCTGGGGGGGGCCGCAGATTGTTCGGTAGGCGGCCTCCATTCTTCAGAGCACGCCTGCGCGTCCCGCCCATGTAGCGATGTAACTCTTGAGGAAGGAAGTGAACTCACCCGTTCCCGGCGGCAGCTCTCGGCCACGGCGACTGATGATGTGAAAGTCGAAGCGCACTACCGGATTGATCAATTGGCTCATCACCACCTTTCGGTTGCGGCACGCCGGCATCCCGAATGAGGGAATGATGGCGACCCCTTCTTCTGCTTCGACCAGGGCAATCTGCGTATCGAGCAGGTTGACGATGGATCCGATCCGCACCTTCACACCGGCCTGCGCGAGATGCTTGTCGAT
>DATMNF010000111.1:0-3850 GCA_035569355.1 Steroidobacteraceae bacterium | reverse complement strand
ATCGCCCTGACGATCGCGGAAGCGGCTTCGTTCTCGCCGAGATGCTCCAGCATCATCGCCCCGACCAGATCTGGCCGATCGGATTGGCGATCCCCTGCCCGGCGATATCGGGCGCCGAGCCGTGCACCGGCTCGAACATCGAGGGGAATTCGCGCCCGGGGTTGATATTGCCCGAGGGCGCGATGCCGATGGTGCCGGTGCACGCGGGGCCGAGGTCTGAGAGAATGTCGCCGAACAGGTTCGACCCGACCACCACGTTGAAGCGGTCGGGCTTGAGCACGAACAGCGCGGTGAGAATGTCAATGTGGTACTTGTCCCATTGTACGTCGGGATAGCTCTTCGCCATCGCCTCGACGCGCTCGTCCCAATACGGCATGGTGATCGCGATGCCGTTCGATTTCGTCGCCGAGGTGAGGTGCTTCTTCGGCGTCTTGCGGGCGAGTTCGAAGGCGAATTTCAGCACGCGGTCGACGCCGATGCGCGTGAGCACGGTTTCCTGTACGACCACCTCGCGCTCGGTGCCGGCGAAGATGCGGCCGCCGATGGCCGAGTATTCGCCTTCGGTGTTTTCGCGCACCACCCAGAAGTCGATGTCGCCGGCCTTGCGGTTGGCGAGCGGAGTGGGCACTCCGGGCATGAGCCGCACCGGGCGCAGATTGACGTACTGGTCGAACTCGCGGCGGAACTGGATGAGCGAGCCCCACAATGAGACATGGTCCGGAATCTTCGCCGGCCAGCCCACCGCGCCGAAGAAGATCGCGTCGTGCCGGCCGATCTTTTCCTTCCAGTCCTCCGGCATCATGCGCTGATGCTTGGCATAGTAGTCGTAGGAGGCGAAGTCGAAGTCGTCCTGCCGCAATTCGAAGCCGAATTTTTTGGCGGCGGCTTCGAGCACGCGCACGCCCTCCGGCACCACCTCCTTGCCGATGCCGTCGCCCGGGATGACGGCGATGCGGTAGACGCGATTGGTGGGCATGGGCGTTTTCCTCCGGAGGCATGGCGAGTTACGGGTGGCGTACATTATACGAGGGGCGCACGGATTGCGACGCGCCAACCTTTGACGAGGGACGCTGCCCTCTAACTACGCGGCGCGCATCGCCGGCTGAAGGCGCTCCGCAAACAAATCGAACGCTTCGGCGAGGAGGCGTAGGACGAGTACGGGTTCAGTCGCGGTGAGCACGCGGGCACGATGCGCTTTGAGCAAGGGATCAGACGCGCCCGCGCAAGCGGCCGCAGTTTCGAGCGCCCAGCCGAGATGCTTGCGCGCATGACGCAGCCCGATCTCGCGGCCGTAGAGGTCGAGCGTTTCGCGGTAGAGCGCGCTCACGAGCGCGAGCTGTTCGCGAAGCGGCGGCGGCGATCCGCGCTTCCTGGTCTCAAGGTACCGCGCCAGTTGGCCGGGGAACCACGGGCGCCCTTGCGCGCCGCGGCCAACCATCACCGCGCCGGCGCCGGAAGCGGCAAGTGCCGCGTCGGCATCATCAAAGCTTTCAATGTCGCCATTGACCACGACCGGGATCGCCACACTCTCACTCACGGCGCGCACTGCCGCCCAGTCGGCGCGGCCTTTGTAGAACTGGCAGCGCGTGCGGCCATGCACGGTCACGAGCCGCACGCCCGCGGCCACTGCCCGGCGCGCCAGCTCGGGCGCATTGCGCGAGACGTCGTCCCAGCCGAGCCGCATCTTTAACGTCACCGGCACGCGCACGGCCTGCACCACCGCCTCGATCAATGTGAGCGCGTGGGGAAGGTCGCGCATCAGCGCTAAGCCCGACTGGCCGCCAGCGACGTGCTTTGCCGGGCAGCCCATATTGATGTCGATGATATCCGCACCGGCATCTTCCGCGATGCGCGCGCCCTCCGCCATCCACCGCACCTCGCAGCCGGCGAGCTGGATGACGTGCAGCCCCGTGCCGTGATCCTCGATGCGGCGGCGCGCCATGCGGCCCTCCGCGGCCCGCCCGCCGCCGGCAAGCGCCGCGCACGCTGTCATTTCCGAAACGACCAGCCCGGCGCCGAGCGACACCGCGAGCCGACGAAACGGTGCGTCGGTGACGCCTGACATTGGCGCCAGCAGCACTGGATTGGAGAGGGCAACGGGGCCGATGGAGATGCTTTGCATGGGCGCGTCATTAGCGGTGGCGGCGGACGAAGTCCACAATTGCATCACGCGCGGGCGTGACCAATCGGTGACTCGGCGCTGATCGCAGACGAATACGATGGTAAGTCCGACCTACAAGCAGTTTGCGCAAGCGATGGCCGCCAAGAAGCAGATCGTCTGCGAATACGATGGATACGCCCGTGAGCTTTGCGCCGTCATCCTCGGCGACACGGGCGGCCAGGAGAAAGCGCTGACCTTTCAACTCGGCGGACAAAGCAAATCAGGAATGCCGCCGAACGGGGAATGGCGCTGCCTATTTCTTGAGAAAGTCCGAAACCTGCGTTTGCGCGATGGGCCGTGGCGCGGCGGCGACCGACACACCCAACCGCAAGGCTGCGTTTCTCGATGTCAATCCAACGAGTCCGTACAATCCAAGACGCCGGCTGTAGGTGCCTTCCTTGCTGACAGGAACGTCGGCAATCCCTTTTCAGATGCTACACCGTTAAAAGGCGGCGCGCTCACTCGGTGCGAGCACGCGCGGCACGGAGAGCGGCGCGCCCGTGAAATCGTCAAAGAACGGATTTGGCTGACCGAGCCCGCGCCCCCACCAGCCGAGAAGCTTTGCCGCGCGGCAGACGAAAACGCCGAACGATGGCAGCGGCGCCGCATTCGCCGGCAGCGGTCCGGTGGCGGAGTGTTCACAAATGCGGCAGAGCGGCGGGCCGAGCATCTCGCCGCGGCACCGGCCATCGCGCTCATGGTGAATGAGGGCAACCACCGGGAAGCGCGGGCCGGCGGCGGTGTTGGCGATCGGCGTCCGGCAACAATCGGCGTACCAGCGCAAGATCTTGGCTTTGTCACTCAGACGCAGGCATCGTACGGTGTCAACGCCCGTGGTGATCTTCACGCGGCCCGCAGGCATCTGAAAGATGTCCGTTCCGCCCGCGGCGTCGAGCACGTCCCCCCGCTCGGCGAGAGCGGCTCGGCCGGTTGCTGTGCGCTCCAAGGCCTTAACGATTGCCTCTGTGAGGCGTGCAACTTGAGTCTCGCCGTCAATGTCGCGAAATTGGTCATGCAAGGTATTCGCCAGCTTGGCGGCAAATGCGAAAGCCTGGATCTGAGACGCAAGCCCTGCGTGTTCCGTCGTGTCTTGCCGATCGAGCAAAGCCTTAACCGCAGCTAGTCCTTGGGTCTTAAAGCTGTCGAACCTCTTCGCGATCTCGAACCCGCGAAGCAGTGTCTCGGCTTGCGCGCCGCGGTCTTCGGAGTCGAGCATCGGGGAAAACTCTTCCCACCACGCGTCCAATTCTTCTCCGAGCAGCACAATAGACTCATCAATTTCCATTGCACTCTCCGGCGGGCATTCGGGCACCGTCTACTTCAGAATACCCAACTTCCGCAGGATGTTTAGTCCGATCTCGCGCTGAACCTCGTATGGTTGCGTCTGCAGCCATCGATACAAAGTCCGACCGGAACCATCGGGTGCGGGCTTCCGGTACTCATCAGTCGCGACCTCATGTAACAGCGTCGGGAGAGGGAGGACGTTGCGCGTGTTCTGCAATAACTCCGCGGGAAATTTCTTCCCGTTCAATCCGCCCTGGGTGACAATAAGAGCCGGTCCCGGAAATCTGCACAGTGCGATAAGTGGAGTTTCTGCCTGACAGCGGGCACGCTATGGCCTGCGAATCAGGAGAGACCATGAGCAGACGACCGCGCCGGAATCATACACCGGCTTTTAAGTCGAAGGTG
>DATMNF010000110.1:0-28512 GCA_035569355.1 Steroidobacteraceae bacterium | reverse complement strand
ACCCTTGAGATCGCTGGATTTATCGGTCAGCTGCTTGATCTGGGATTGATAAGGGGCCAGAAACTTCGCGAATTCTCCGCGCACGGCGCCTTGCGTATCGTCGAGTCCCAGCTTCTTTGCGTAAGCTTGATCGAACGCGCGGCGATCGCCGGCGCCGGGGATCTTGTCTTGCGTCAACCAGAGATCCACGGCAACCACCGTGTCACAGACATCGCCGGTGTCCTTGTTGGTACAAGTCTCCGTCAGCGTCGCCAGTGTGCGCTGCGCGTCGTGACCTGCGATAGACATCTTATCATCGGTCTTGCGGATATCGATCTTCGGCGGCGACATTTCACATTTGGACTTGTCGATCGGTTGCTGCCTCTGTGACACCGGACATGAGCGCATCTTCTCGAGTCTCGCTTCCATCCTGGCGCGCACTTGAGCGAGTTCCTCGGGCGTCGCGAAAACCTCTTCCCGATAGCTCTTCTTGTCGGGCTCCAAGCGCCAGGTAAGGCCGCGATCCAACCGCACGATTTCGCCGCCGCGAACGTTCCCGCACACCAGGGACATCATGCCTTCACAGTGCGACTCCGTGTCCTCGCGCTTCTTGTCGGCCGCAATGCTGGTCGTGAATGAGCCGTGCGTGCGGATCATCGAGGCTACGTCGAGCGTCGATTTCTGTTCGATGGTGACGTCCGCGTGAGCGGCAGCGGCGGCCAGCGACGCAGCGGCCGAGAAGCACGCGGAGCGCAGAATTCGGGCTAGCTGGTTGTTCATTTTACTCACTCCTTGAAAGAATAGCGCAAAAACAAGTGACTATCGCCGCGCCGCACGTCCGTAAGAGTGCCCCATAGCGGGTCGCGCGGTGCGAATATCCTTTCCATGACGAGGCTCAGACGCCCGTCGTTCGTTTCGCGTCCGGCGATTTGCGGGGCCAGCGTCAGAAACTGCTCGTTGACCAGCCGCGCCTCATAAAACGCACCGAGCAGTCGCGGGCCACCCTCGATGAGTATCCGCGGACCGGAATTCACGCGGGACACCTGATCGAGGATGGCGCTCGGCGAGATGTCCCCGCGCCCGCGGCGAACCGGCCGAATATCAACCCACGACGGCGGCTCGTTCTCGCCCAATCGCCGCGCGCCAACCTGGGTGGTCACGATCAATACCGGCACGCGGCCGGAAATGAACACGGGCAGGCGCAGGTCGAGGTCGCCGCTGGCGCTGACGATCACGTTGAGCGGTGCCTCCCTGGTTGTCGTCGCTTTTCGCAGCCGATCGTAGTCGTTCGCGAGCTCGGGACAAATGGACTCGGGCGTCCACACGTGCCGAGGGTCCGCATGGAATGTGCCGGAGCCGATGATGATCACATCGGCGATCGAGCGCAGCAGGCCCATCACCATGCGGTCCTGGACGCTGAAGCCGCTGATGTCTCCGCCGGTCGAATGTCCCTTGACCTGAAGCGATACCACGCCGTCCATCGTGCTCACGAAATTGCTGAAGACCTCCGGACCGGAGCGGCGCAACGGCATGCGAAAATTGCCGTACAGGCGCGTGAGCTTGGGCGGCAGAGGCAACAGTCGGCCGCGCTTTGACTCAAAAAGCGGCTGCAAGGGAGTGAGAGCGGCGGTGGTGATCATGTGTTGGTCGCGCGGCAAGTATTGAATACTATCAAGAAGACGCGGCTCGTTCCGTTCAAACAGAACTCGCGTGTTCCAGCGGGGTCAATTGTCTCAATATCGAGCCCGGGTCCGTATAGTCGCTTTTACAAAGGATGACATAGATGACGTCGAGCGACGGCTCCCCTGCGCAGGGGAGTCGAATTCAGCGATGCCTTGTGTACCTGAGCCTAGGCATGCTGTTGTCCGGTGCGGGTTCGGCAAGCGGCTCGGAGGCGAACGGGGCGCCGGGCCTAGCCGATTCGGCGGGTCTGCGCGCCACGGTATTCGGCACGCCCCCGCAGAACATGGCGCCGCTGCCGACCAGGGTACCTCTCCTCGAGATCAACATCGCGCTGCCCTGGGCTCGTCCGGTGCCGGATGTGTTCTGGTTCGATCGCAAGCTGCGGGTCTGGTTCTCACCGCAACGCAAGCCCGCTCCGCTGGCCATCGTCATCTCGGGTACGGGCGGCGATGGCAACACGGCACAACTCTCGATCCTGCGCGGCGCGCTATACGGCGCGGGGTACCACGTCCTCACGATGCCCTCTCCGACGTTTGCAGGCTTCATCGTCTCGACATCGAGCACCGGAGTCGCCGGCGACTTGATGCAGGACGGCCGAGATCTGTACGCGGCAATGCAAGAGATCGTCGGGCGCCTGCCCCGAAAGGTTCGCATCACCGAGATCGACGTCCTCGGCTACAGTCTCGGCGGCGCGAATGCCGCCATCGTGAAATCGATCGACGCCGCGGAACAAAAACTCAAGATACATCGCGCGGTGATGATCAACCCGCCGGTGAGCCTGTTCTCATCCGTCGGTCGGCTCGATCAGCTGTTCGCCGACAGCATAGGGTCAGGCGACGATGCGATAGAACGTCTTTATCGGACGCTCTATGCCGCGCTTGCGAATCTGTACCGGGCGTCGGATCGAGTTCAAATCGACGAAGACTTCTTGTTGGGCGCGGCCGCCACGGTACTGAAGACGGATGCGGAGTTCTCGGCGGCGATTGCGTTGAGCTTCCGCATGAATCTGGTGAATATGTTTTTCGCGGGGGACCTCTACGCGGGCACGGGCGTGGTCGTCGATCCGAGACGTCCGCCCAAAGTCGGCGATTCTCTGGAGGAATCGCAGCGGATACTGCGCAACAAACCGTTTGCCGAATACTTCACGAGAGTCTTCGCGCCCTACTACCTGAAGCGCAGGCCCGATTCGACCGCTGCATCGTTGATCGCCGACAATCGCCTCGACATCATCGGCGATGCCTTGCGCCACGACGCCGATTACTACGCGCAGACCAACAGCGACGATGTCATTTTGGATAGACGGGAACTGGCGTGGCTCCAAGACACTCTCGGATCGAGGATCGCCGTCTATGACCATGGAGGGCATCTCGGCAACATCGGCGAGCGCCAACAAGTGGCTGACATGCTCAAAATGCTTGGCGGGGGCTGGCCCGGGCAGGCGAAATGAGGTTGGCCGTTCTTCTTGGCGTGGTGGCTCTTGCGCTCGGCGGCTGCGCTTCCCGGAGCATCAGTGTCCGGAGCGTGCCGTCGGAATACCCGGCGGCGGAAAATGCCGCGGCGGTGGAAAGCGCCGCGGCATACGCCGCAGCCGCGGCGACGGCGGATACGACTGCGCGCGAGGCGCTTGCACCGGTGATGCCTGCGGATGCGCCGTCGATGGACACCTACGATCCCTGGGAGCGGCTCAACCGGTTCACTTATCGGTTCAATACGCGATTCGACGAGGCGGTCTTCTTACCCGTATCGAACGCATATCGCGGCATCCCGTCGCCGATCCGTTCTGGCGTGCACAACTTCTTCGGCAACCTGTCCGAAATCGACAGCGTAATCAACTATGCCTTGCAATGGCGGCTCAAGCTGAGTGCGCGCAGTCTCGTTCGATTCGTCATCAACACCACTGTCGGCATCGGCGGGCTGTTCGACGCGGCGGCCAAGCTCAGGCTCCCGGGCGCACCGACCGGCTTGAGCGCGACACTCGCGAAGTGGGGCATTCGCCCGGGTCCTTACCTGGTCGTCCCGATTCTCGGACCCTCGACGTTGCGCGACGGCATCGGTTTGCTCGGCGACTACGGCGCGTCGTATGGAGTCAATATCGCCAACCTGTACCGCGGCAATGTGTCATGGGCGCTCGGGAGCGTCAATGCAGTGGATCAGCGTTCGAACGTCAACTTTCGATACTACGCGACCGGTTCCCCCTTCGAATACGAAAACGTTCGTTTCCTCTACGTGCGCAAACGCTTGATCGAGGATGCGGGCCTGCGCGCGAAATGAAATGCGGCTACTTGATCTTGGCCACCCGCCCTTTGCCGGGAAACTTCTGAAATTGCAGAGCGTCGTGGCCGGGTAAGACACGATCGGGAGAGCCGGCAAGCTCGATCATGCGCTCCTGGTTCCTGATATTCGCCGGATAGTCAGCCTCGCTGAATGTCGCACTCGCTTTGTGCTCGTCGAGGTTGCGATAGAGGTAGACGTTATCCGATGCCAGCACAAACGGCGGGTTGCCGTCGACTCGAAGATACTGCGAAGCAAAAGTGTGCCGCCCCCCGGTGTACGCCCGGATGCCGGGAAAGATCTCGACGTTGTCGCCGTCCACCAAACGCAAACGCCCTTCCGTGTTGAGCCGCACGAGCTGCTGAGCGTCGTCGGGATCGATGCCGCCGTGGTTGCCGCCTGGCTGCCATGCGTCGAGCGTGTAGTAGCGAAATTCGTCCTTTTGGATCCACACATTTGCCTTCGGAAAAAGATCGATCCCTCCCATGTGGTCCCAGTGGGCGTGACTGATCACCACGTCCGTGACCGCTTCGGGGCTCACGCCCGCCAGACGCACGGCCTCATCGGGACGTAGATAGTCCTTGATCGTCCATTCCTTGAACCATCGCTGCCGGTGAAAGCCGCTGTCGAAGAGAATATTGCGCCCGCCGCCGCGAATCAGCCAAAGGACATAGACGGTATCGATTTTCTCATCCTTGGGAGCGCCGATGACCATCTCGGCGACCGAGTCGCCTGGCGAGTTGGCGTACCGTATCGCTTCGATCGAGTACTCGAGGGTCGAGTCGGCCCCGAGCAGTGCCGCGGCAATGACAGCAAGCATCAGTCGTTTCACAAACCTTCCTCCGTTGCGCAGGTCCATCGCATCTTACGCACCGCGAAAGAATCCGCGAAATGCACGCACAGTTTCGTCAGGCTTCTCTTCCGGGATGAAATGACCGCACTCGATCGCCTCGCCCACGGGCGAAGCAACGAGGTCGCGCCACGTATCGAGCGGCTGGAACAGCCGGCCGACCACGCTGCGTGCGCCCCATAGGATGAGAGTAGGGCAGGCAATTTGGCGCCCGGCGGCGACGTCGGCCCGGTCGTTGGCGAGATCGATGCCGGCGCCGGCTCGATAGTCCTCGCACGTTGCGTGGATTCCTTCCGGCGTTCCAAATGTGCGCAGGTACTCGGCGATCACCGCGTCGTCAAACGCGGCCGGATGGGTGGATAACTTCCTGAATGTCGCATTCAGCCAAAACGCGGGGTCGCGGCCGATCAGCGTCTCCGGAAAAGGCCGCGGCTGGATCAGAAAGTACCAGTGAAAGTAAGCGGTCGCGAGCGCCATGCCCGCCTGTTCGTACATGGCCTTGGTGGACACAATGTCGAGCAGGGCGAGGCGTTTGACCGCGGTGGGGTGATCGAGTGCAAGGCGATACGCGACGCGCGCGCCTCGGTCATGTCCCGCGAGCATGAACTGGCGGTGGCCGAATGCGGCCATGACCTCGAGCATATCCTGCGCCATCGCGCGTTTCGAGTAGTTCGAGTGGTCGGCCGCGCCCTCGGGCTTGCTGCTGTCGCCATAGCCGCGCAGATCCGCGCACACCACGGAGAACTCGCCGGCAAGCGCCGGTGCGACCTTTTGCCACATGAGATGCGTCTCCGGGTATCCATGCAGGAGCAGGAGCGGGGTTCCCGAGCCGCCGGTCGCGACGTTGATGGTGGCCTCAGCCGCCTTGATGCGTTGGTACGTGAAGCCGGGCAATCCGGAATCGGCACGCGGTACGCCGTTGTCGATTTTCCCGCCGGTCATGCCCAACCCCCTTCCGGCCGACGCGAGCGAGCGACTTCCAAAATCGCGCTTTCATTGTCATGGGCGCGCCCGACTTCGCACAGCCGCGCAAAGGACGCGCCGGCAAGCGCGCCAAAGGGGCTTCCAATCTGGAGCTTCTTGGCGAGCAGCAGCGCATAGTCTATGTCTTTCAAGCGCAGCAATGGTGTGAACACCACGTTCTGGTCATGATTGCCATCGACCATGCGGCGGCAATTGCGCACCACTTGCGGACTGGCGGCTTGGCCGAGCGCAATCGCCTCGGCGACGAGCCCGGCATCAAGTCCGGCTCGCTCGGCGAGCGCCATCGATTCGGCGACCGACGCTATCTGGACCGCGCCCAGCATATTGATGATCAGCTTGTATGCCGTTCCGGTGCCGACCTTGCCGAAGTGAATTACGCGTTCAGCAACGGCGTCGAGGACGCCGCGAGCGTCCCTGAGGTCGCCGGAGTCGGCACCGACGAGCAACGTGAGTTTGCCGGCGGCAGCCATATCCGGAAGGCCCGTCACCGGCGCGTCGATGTAGCGAAGGCCACGGCTGCCGGCTCTCGCGGCAAGCTCCATCACCCAGTCGTGCGAGAGGGTCGAGCACTCGATTGCGAAAGCGCTCGAAGCGAAGTCCGCGGTTAGGATTCCGTCTGGTCCGATCCAAAGCGAACGCGATGCGTGATCGTCGGCAAGCATCGAGATGACCGCATCTGCGCCGGTACACGCTTCGCGTGCAGTTGCGCAGAGACGCGCGCCGCGGCTGACGAGGGAGTCCGCACGAGAGGCCGTGCGGTTGAAGACGCGCAAAGCGTGCCCAGCGGCGAGCAACCGGGCCGCCATTCCGAGCCCCATCTTTCCGAGTCCGATGAATGCGATCGTTGCCATGTCTCTTCCCTCAAGACGCGACGCGGCGGCGAAGGTCGCCGATTAGGTCGATCTGCTCATGCGACTCCGCGCTGCGCCAGAAACTCGCCCAGGATTCTTGCCGTGTGGCTCTTGTTCGGCTTGCGCACGATGATCTCCGGGGCCCCTTGTGCGACGATGCGGCCGCCGCCGTCGCCCCCTTCGGGGCCCAAGTCGACGATCCAATCCGCCTCGGCCATGATGTCGAGGTTGTGTTCGATGACGACGACGGTGTTGCCCGTGTCGACCAGACGATGCAGGACGTGCAAGAGCTTTTCGACATCGGCCATGTGCAGCCCGACCGTCGGTTCGTCGAGCACATAGAGCGTGTGCTGGCCTTCGCGGCGCGCGATATCCATCCCAAGCGCGTCGGTACGCACCTTCGATAGCTCGGTGACGAGCTTGATGCGCTGGCTTTCTCCGCCCGAGAGGGTCGGGCTCGGTTGGCCGAGGCTCAGGTAGCCGAGCCCGACGTCGGCGAGCAGGCTCACCGGGTGGCTTACACTGCGCTGGGCGGCGAAGAAATCCACCGCATCGTCCACACTCATGGCAAGCGTTTCGCCGATACTCTTGCCCTTGAACAGAATCGAAAGCGTCTCGGAATTGAAGCGTTTGCCGCCGCAGACGTCGCACAATACTTGGACGTCCGGCAAGAAACTCATCTCGATGCGCTGCATTCCCTGTCCCTCGCAGGCTTCGCAGCGGCCGCCCGCCGTATTGAAGGAAAAGCGGCTGGCCGTGAATCCGCGCATGCGCGCCTCGGTAGTGTCTGCATACAAGCGTCGAATGGAGTCCCAAAATCCGATGTAAGTCGCCGGGCAGGAGCGCGGAGTTTTACCGATCGGAGTCTGATCGACCTCGAGCACGCGGCTGATTTTCTGCCATCCCGTAATCGCGTCGCATCCCTCGAGCGGAATCTGCGCTTTTCGCGCGCGGCCGGCGCCGTTGGGCCGCGCCACCAAGCGCTTCAAGTTGTGCAGCAACACGTCTCGCGCCAGCGAGGACTTGCCCGATCCGGAAACGCCGGTAACCACCGTCAAACGCCCGAGCGGAATTCGCGCGTCGACCTTGCGAAGATTGTGCAAGGCGGCCCCCGAAATCTCGACCGTCGGGGTATCGCGGTCGACGCCGCGGCGGCGGGACTGCGAATGCCGCAAGGGGGCCGCGAGACATCGGCCGGTCGCGGAGACCATCGATCGGGCGAGTTCAGCGGCGGACCCTTGCGCCACCACCAAGCCACCGCGAGTGCCCGCGCCGGGGCCCAAATCAATGACATGGTCGGCGCGGCGAATGGTGTCTTCATCGTGCTCCACCACCACCAAGGTATTGCCCCTGGCGCGCAGTCGATCCAGGGTATCTAGGAGCGCGACGTTGTCGCGCGGATGCAGGCCGATGGTCGGCTCGTCCAGCACGTAGCACACGCCTCGCAGATTCGACCCGAGTTGCGCCGCCAAACGAATGCGCTGGGCCTCGCCGCCCGAGAGGGTCGGCGCGGCGCGATTCAATTGCAGATAACCCAAGCCGACATCGCACAGAAACGCAGTGCGGGCGGCAAGCTCCGCCAGCAAGTCGCGGGCAATGTCCTGCTCGCGGCCGACGAGCTTGAGCTTTCCCAGCGCCGAGGAGAACTCTTGAACCGGCAAGTCCGCCAGCGCGGCGATCGACCGCCCCCGGAATAGAACATTGAGGGCAACGGCATTGAGTCGTTGACCCGAGCACTCCGGACAAATGAGCGGTTGCCCATTGCCCGGTTGCAGGGCGTCCGATTGCGCGCCGGCCGATTGCCCGGCGCCTGATTGCGAGGCGCCGGCTTCCCGCCACGTTGATTCCTCGCCGGTTTGTTCGGCGTCGAAATGCTCCAATTGCAAGCCCGTGCCGAAGCAGCTCTTGCACCAACCATGTTTCGAGTTGAAGGAGAACAACCGCGGGTCGAGTTCGGGAAAGCCTGTACCGCAGTTCGGGCAAGCCCGCTTGGTTGAGAAAACGGCCGCCGCAGCGTCGGCCCCGGCTGCCGCAACGACATGCACGACGCCGCGTCCATGTTCCAACGCCAAATCCAGGGCCGCGCGCAGTTCGGTCTCGCGGCCCGCACTGACCGGCAACGTCGCCACCGGGAGTTCGATATTGTGTTCCATGAAGCGATCGAGCCGCGGCCACTTCTTCGTCGGCAGAAGCTTGCCGTCGACCTGCAGATGAGTGAATCCTTTTCCGCGCGCCCATTTCGCGAGCGCGGTGTACAGGCCCTTGCGCGCGACAATGAGCGGCGCGAGCAAGGTAATGCTCTGCCCGCGATAATCGGTGACAAGACGCGCCGCGATGGCGTCGGCGGATTGCGGCTCGATGCGTGCTCGACAGGCGGGACAGTACTGTACGCCCAACTTCACGTAGAGCAAGCGCAGAAAGTGATAGATCTCGGTCAGAGTGGCTACCGTGCTCTTGTGGCCGCCGCGGCTCGTTCGCTGCTCGATGGCCACCGTGGGGGGTATGCCGAAGATGGCGTCGACGTCGGGCCGCGATGCGGGCTGCACGAACTGACGGGCATAGGCGTTCAGCGATTCGAGATAGCGTCGCTGCCCTTCGGCGAACAAGATGTCGAACGCGAGAGTGCTCTTTCCGCTGCCCGAAACGCCCGTTACGACGGTGAACTGGTTGAGGCTCAGATTCACGTCGACATTCTTGAGATTGTGTTCGCGGGCGCCGCGAATCTCGATGCTCGCGGGTGCCGCGTAAGCGCGGCCGCCCGAATCGCGAACGACTCTCTCTGCATTCAAAATGCCGTTGCGCTTCGACGGGCTCAACTGCGATGGATTCTCGGCCTCGGCGAGCGCACGGCCGGTGTGCGAGGCCGCGGTGCGCATCACCTCGGCGGGCGTGCCGACGCAAACGACGTTGCCGCCGGTCTCGCCGCCTTCGGGGCCCAAGTCGACGATCCAATCGGCGGCGCGCACGACATCCAGATTGTGCTCGATCACCAACAGCGAGTGGCCGGCCGCAATTAGGCGCCGGAAGGCGCGCAGCAGCTTCGCAACGTCGTCGAAATGCAGCCCGGTGGTCGGCTCATCGAACAGGAACAGCGAGCCTTTGCGGGGCGCGGCCTCGGTGGGGCGCACGGCCTTTGCGCGTACGGCATTCTCGGCCAGGTGCCCGGCGAGTTTGAGGCGCTGTGCCTCGCCGCCCGACAGCGTGGGAACGGGCTGCCCAAGGCGCAGATACTCGAGGCCGACATCGGCCAGCGGCGCCAATCGCGTGCATACTTCGGTGTCGGCGGCAAAGAAGGCGAGTGCCTCGGAAACCGTCAAATCCAGAACGTCGGCGATGCTCTTGGGCGGCGCGTCGCCGCGAGACAGCCTCACCTCGAGGACTTCCGCGCGGTAGCGCCGGCCATCGCAATCCGGGCAGCGCAGATAGACGTCGGAGAGAAACTGCATTTCGACGTGCTCGAAGCCGTTGCCGCCGCAACCGGGGCAACGGCCGTTGCCGGCGTTGAAACTGAAGGTGCCGGCGGTGTACTTGCGCTCGCGTGCCTGCGGCAATCGGGCGAACAAATCGCGAATCGCGTCGAACGCGCCGACGTAGCTCGCCGGATTCGAGCGCGTGGTGCGGCCGATGCGGCTCTGGTCGACCATGACGACATCGTCGATCAGCGGGGCGCCCTCGAGAGCGCGATGGCGGCCCGGATTTTCAGTCGGCTTGCCCTTGGCGCGCAACAAGGCGGGATACAGGATGTCGTGTACCAACGTGGATTTGCCCGAACCGCTGACGCCGGTGACGCACACGAGTCGCTTGAGCGGAATCTCGACGTCGATATTTTTTAGATTGTGTTCCGCGGCGCCTCGGAGCCGTAAGCTTCCGGCGCCGGGAGCTGCGGCGCCGGCTGCCGGTGCGTCCGGCGCCCCGGCCGGCGGGATCGCGACCCGCTTGCGGCGATACAGATAATCGGCGGTGAGCGATCCCCTGGCCTGTGCGAGTTCCGCGAGAGGCCCGAAGAACACGATTTCGCCGCCGTGCTCGCCGGGGCCGGGCCCAATATCGAGCACCCGATCCGCGGCTTGCATCACCTTCGGGTCGTGCTCGACTACCACGAGCGTATTGCCGGCATCGCGCAAGCGGTGCATCACGCCGACGATGCGGTCGACGTCGCGCGGATGAAGGCCGATCGAAGGCTCATCCAACACGAACAGCGTGTTGACCAGCGAGGTGCCGAGCGCAGTGGTGAGATTGATACGCTGCACTTCGCCGCCGGACAAGCTGCGCGACTGGCGATCGAGGTTCAAATAGCCCAAGCCGACATCCGTCAAATACTTGAGCCGCGTACGGATTTCCCGCAGCAGCAAATCGGCGGCTTCATCGAGCGGTGCCGGCAATTCGAGCGCGTCGAAAAAGCCGCGGCAGCCGTCGATCGGCAACAGCATCAATTCTCGGATATTGACTCCAGGATTGCCGACTCGCCACAGCAGCGCGTCGGGCTTGAGGCGCGCGCCGCGGCATGCGCTGCATTCGGTGTAGGAGCGGTAGCGCGAGAGCAGCACTCGGATGTGCATCTTGTACGCTTTGGTCTCGAGCCAGGCGAAGAAACGGCGCACGCCGTACCAGACGCTCTTCGTCCACTCGCCTTCTCCCTCGATCACCCAGGCACGCTCGGAGTCGGTCAAGTCGCGCCAGGGTGTGTCCGCAGGGATGGCGCGCTTGCGGGCGAACTTGAGGAGGTCCTCTTGGCATTCTTTGTAGGACTCGGTCTGCCAAGGCTTGATGGCGCCCTGGCGCAGAGTCAAGTTCGTATCCGGAATGACCAAGCCGTAGTCGACCCCGATGCTGCGGCCGAAACCTCGGCAGGTCTCGCAGGCGCCGATCGGGGAATTGAAACTGAAAGTGCTGGGGCTGGGGTCTTTGTAGCTGATGTCGCAGTCCGGACAGTGCAGCCCCGTGGAGAAGCGCCAGGGCGCGGCAAAGCGGTTCGCGTTCGCGCCTTCGCCGCCGGCGCCGCCGTTGGCAAGGCCAGGGTACACGTCGAGGCGTCCCTGACCGACCTTCAGCGCAGCTTCGATGGCATCCCCGGCACGCGCGGGATCCACCGAGGACCAACGAAACCGGTCCTGGATCACATGCAGCGTGTGGCCGCGCTTTTCATGGATGCGCGTGTAACCTTGAGCGGACAGCAATCCCCTGATCTCGGTCTCCGTAAAATTCTTCGGTATCGGTACCGGAAAGGTAAGCAGCAAGGGCGGATCGCCGTTCTCGCGCGCGAGAATACTCAGCGAGTCTTGGACGCTCGCAGGCGTGTCGCGCCGCACGGGCCGTCCGCAGCCTTGGCAATGCAGGACCGCGGCGCGTGCAAACAGGAGCTTCAAGTGGTCATTGAGTTCGGTCATGGTGCCGACGGTGGAGCGTGAGGTGCGCACCGGGTTTGTTTGATCGATGGCAATCGCGGGCGGGATCCCTTCGATGCGATCGACCATCGGCTTATCCATGCGATCCAAGAACTGCCGCGCGTAGGGAGAAAACGTTTCGACGTAGCGGCGCTGCCCCTCCGCATACAAGGTGTCGAACACGAGCGAGGACTTCCCGGAGCCGCTTACCCCGGTTACAACGATCAACTCGTTGAGGGGCAGGTCCAGGTCAAGATTTTTGAGATTGTTCTGACGCGCACCACGGATGCGGACAGCATCCGTGCGGGGCGGATCGAAAGGCGGCATGTGGCCGATAGTTTACATTATCGACCGAGTCGGTGCGCCGTGAAACGAGCGGTGACGCGTGAAACGAGCCGGCGATCCGCGGAGGAGTCAGCGCCCCGCGAACTGCTCCATCATGAGTCCGGTGCCGCCGCGCGTGACATGAGCGACGATCGCGGTGCGGCGGTGAATTTTCGTTACCAATCCCAAGTTGATCGCGAAGGCGAGTTGAACCTGCTGGCCTTTTCGCAGCCCGAGGTTTTCAGTTTCGACGAACACTCCGTTTGCACTCAGGTTTTTAGCCCTGCAAATCCGACCCTTTCGTCCCGACATCACCACGTAAACGGTGGTGCGTGCTCGGTGACGAGTATGCAAGCGACGCTCCATGCGTTCGGTCCCTTAGGTGATCAGCGTGTGGGACTTCCATTATGCACATAGCGAAGTAGTTAGCGAAGAGTTCAGTTGATAGAGCTCAAGATATGTCAGACGCGGAACCGATAATGTAAACCGAACTGATATGTAAAATCAGTGGCTTGCGTGGCGGAGGGAGTCTCGAACATGCGGCCGCAGGGCGGACCGCTCAAGGGATGTCTTTGCGCCGAATGGAGAGTTGCTCGGGTGCTTCGATGCCCATCTTGACGCGCCGTCCGGTTCCGCCGAGCAGGGTGATTTGAATGGGGCCGTTGGCGAATAATTGGGCCACGGTCATGTTGGCGTCCGCGCCCTCTGCGGGCTGGATGACTATGGACTCGTCGGCGCGGCGGCTGAGGACTAACATGGATCACGCCCGAGCGAGGGCGCGCAGCGCCTTCGCGAAAGTCTTTCCCTGAGGGCCGTAGGTGATCGAGGGCCCGCCGCGGACAATGTCCATCAGCTGTCCTATTTGATGCTGCCGCACGTGGATGATGTGGCCGTTGACCTCGTTCTGGGCACGGCAGCCGGCCATCACTTCCAGCAAAGCCCGCCAGCGTTCGGCGACGGTCGCCCCAAACCCAGGGGCGTCCGGCACGGCGCAAAGGCTCCGGCGTTCTGCTTCGAGTTGTTCGATGGCTGCAAGAATCTGGATCTTCTCAGCGGCCTTCTGTTCCACCGCCTGGGGCGAGTCGCCGGTCAGAGCGGCGCGTTCCGCATCCAATGTGGCCGCCAGGGAACGCGCGGCTTCGATCTCGCGGTCCAACACTTCCTGGAGACGGCGCGCATTGTGTTCCATACAAAGTTATTTGAGTCCGCGCTCGAAATTCAAAAGCTTATCGGCGACCCGGCCGGCGTCGATCTGGTAAGTACCGGAGCTGATGGCTTGCCTCACCTCGGCTACTTTCGATGCGTTGACGACAGGCGCCTTGGCGACAGCCTCTTCGATCTTTTGCAGGGAACGCGCGGAGTTGGTCAGGGTGACGGTGTCGCGGGATTCAGGCTTGGCGGCGCTTGCCCCCGCAGGCTCGCCCTGCGGTTTGTCGGTTACAACGCCGTTGCTGCTCGAACCCTTGACGGGCGCGACCGGCTCGGCTGTTGAATATGCACTGATTTTGTCAGTCACCGAAATCTCCTAGGGCTATCGCCCATGCCATTTATCGTCAGGGTTCAGACTAACTTTAGCGAACTGCTACGGATCGCCTACCTAGATTCGTTATCGACTGTGACACGCTTCACTGAAGGGCTATTGAAAAATAATTTCGACGACCTGCTCGGAGCGGGCGATCCCTTCCACGATCTTGCCCGACGATAAGTTCTGCACCCTAACTCGTTGATTTACCAAGCCATCGGTCATCGCCTTGCCGGCCATTCGGACGCTCATGCCACCCGCGTCCGCGACCAGCGTCACGGATTGGCCGCGTTGCACCGCCTTGGCGGCCGCAAGTTGCTGATTGGTCAAGAACGCGCCGCCGGCAATCGGGCGACCCGCAGTCAGGCCCACCGCAATGGCCGGATCGTCCAGGAAGCCCGGCGGCAGCTCGCTGACATCGTGCTGCTCCACCCGCAGATCCGTGGGCTTGAGGACGCTGCCCATGACGATGGCGTGTGCCGCGACAACGGCGGAGGAGGTACTGACGATTCTCGCTTGAACATAAAGATGCCAGGGTTTGGCGTTCTGGCAACGAAGCTCGATGGTCGCGCGGTCCTGCATGTGGTGCGCCGATGCGAGCAAAGCTTTCACCGGCTTATGGCACCGCTCCAACTGCAAATTCGGTTCGATGGGCCCGATCGAGAGGCGCTGCCGATCGGTGAGAGAGGGAAACTGGCGCATCGCTTCGGACTTCGCCAGCGACTCGAGTTCGGAAATGCTCTGTAGATCCGCACCGGAGGCGGGGGGGTCGCCGGGCGCTTGCGCGAGAGCGGCATGCAGCAGCGGCGCGGCGAGACCCAAGCCGGCCAGCCAGTGACGGTATTTTGGCGCTCTTCGCATCATGGAGGATACGTAGCAAGCGCCGTGCCATTGCCCCGCACCGCCACGCCTGCTCGATGCTGGGTCTCTCGGCCGCTCGAGCGCACTGCCGCTTCGCGCTGCCGCTCAGGCTTGCCGCCCGCCGGCAATTTGTTGCCGCTCGCCGCACCTCCGCGGCCGATTTTCCCTCGAAAGGGGCGCCGGCGTTTGGTTTCAGCGGGCCAGGCCGCCCGATTGCCTGCGCGGCACGGGTTTGGCACAGCACTTGCTTTAGCCATGCCAAGGAGATCATTCGCATGTTCGACAACATCTTCGGCATTCATGAGCAAGCGCTGCTGCTGCACGGCCAGCGGCTCGGTGTGTTGGCAACGAACCTTGCCAACGCCGACACCCCGAACTACAAGGCCCGCGATATCGATTTTAGCGAGGTGCTCGCGCATACCGGCGAGCAATCGTTGCCGGTACGCGTGACGCAGGCGGCGCATATCGCGATATCCGAGGATGAATTGCCGGCGGGCGAATTGAAGTACCGCAATCCATATCAGGCTTCGCTCGACGGGAATACCGTGGAAATGCCGGTGGAGCAGGCGGCCTTTTCGGAAAACAACGTCCGCTACCAAGCGAGCCTGACGTTCATCAATCTCAACATAGCGCAGATGCAGCTGGCGATTGCCGGCCAGTAGCCCAAGTAGGAGCGGACATGTCTCTATTCAATGTATTCAACGTCGCCGGAAGCGGACTGAACGCCGAGACCATTCGGCTGAACACCACGGCGAGCAATCTCGCCAATGCCGAAAGCGTGAATGGCGATCCGAGCAAGGTGTATCGCGCTCGGCACCCCGTGTTCCAGTCGATGATGGACATGAATTCCTTCGCCGACGCCGAGGGCGCGTCGTCGGGGGTCCGCGTGCTCGGCGTGGTGGAGAGCACCGCGCCGCCGCTGATGCGCTATCAACCCGACAATCCGTCGGCCAACAAAGACGGCTATGTCTTCGAGTCGAACGTCAATTCGATCGAGGAGATGACCAACATGATTTCGGCCAACCGTACCTTCGCCACCAATGTCGAAGCGATCAACACGGCGCGCGACCTGCTGCTCAAAACTCTTTCGATGGGGCACTAGGCTCCCAGGCTCAATAGGAAAGCATCATGATCATCAATGGAACACAGGCCGCCGCCGGCGCCTCCGCGGGCTTGGGCTCGACCGCCGGAACGGCTTCAACATCCGGCACCGGTTCCTCGGGCCCGCCGACGAGCGCCAGCGCCACGACTCTGGGCGGGACGGATTTCCTTACGCTCATGCTGGCGCAATTGAAGAATCAGGATCCGACGAGTCCCGTCGACAGCAACACGTTCCTTGCGCAATTGGCCCAGCTCAGCGAAGTGCAAGGAATCACGCAACTTAACACCTCGTTCAGTTCTCTGTCGAGTTCGCTCTCCGCGAACCAGGCATTGCAGGCGTCGTCGCTGCTCGGACATCAAGCATTGGTCGCGAGCTCGACGGCGCAGCTGGCGGCGAGCGGCACGGTGAGCGGCGCCGTCAACGTGCCGCAGACCACTTCATCGGTCGTGCTCAGCATTTCCGACGCGGGCGGCAACGTCGTTCGCACCATCGGCCTCGGGGCACAGTCGGCCGGGCTCGCGAATTATTCGTGGGACGGAAAAGAAACCAATGGCTCGCAGGCTCCCGCCGGGACCTACACGCTGGCGGTGCAGTACGCAGGCCAGACCAAGACCAGCACTGCGGCGACCACTTTGGTGAACGGCACCGTCGAGAGCGTCAGCATGGGCGCCGGATCGGCGGGGATGACGCTGAACGTCGCCGGCGTCGGCAGCGTGCCGTTCTCGAGCCTTCAGCAGATTTCCAATTAACTAATTCAGGAGTACAGACATGTCACAGTTCGATACCGCTCTATCGGGACTCACGGCGGCCAGCACCGGCCTCGATGTGGTGTCCAACAACATTGCCAACGCGGATACCGTGGGCTTCAAGAGCTCCCGGGCCGAGTTTGCGGACGTGTACGCGGCCGGTGCCGTCAATCTCAATCAGACATCGGTCGGCGAAGGTGTGCGGGTAGGCGCTACGGCGCAGCAGTTCAGCCAGGGCGACATCACCACGACCTCGGCAAACCTGGATTTGGCCATCAGCGGCGACGGCTTTTTTACACTGCAGGATCCGAGCGGCACGGTGTACTCGCGCAACGGCCAGTTCTCCGTGGACAAGAACGGCAATGTCGTCAACGCAACGGGACAGGCGCTGCAGGTCTTTCCGCCGACGGCCACCGGCACCTTCAACACCGGCACGACGACGGATCTGAATTTGCAGGCGGCGCAAAGCGCGCCGAACGCGACCACCAAAGGAACCCTGATTCTCAATCTGCCGGCGAACTCCACGGCGCCGGCCGCAACCCCGTTCGATCCGACGAATCCGGCCACCTATAACCAGTCGACTTCGACCACGGTGTACGACTCGCTCGGCACGGCCTCGCCGGCGACATTCTATTTCACGCAAACGGCGACGCCGAACCAGTGGACGGTCAACATGACGGTCAATGGAACCGTGGTCGGCACGCCGCAGACGCTGACGTTTTCCAATACCGGCGCAATCACTCCCCCCGGCGGAGGCACCGTGGCCTTCAACGGCTACACGCCGACCGATGGCGCAGCGGTCATGAACATGAGCTTCAATTTTGGACAAGCTACTCAATATGGCGGGGGCTTCGGCGTGACCTCGATCATTCAAGACGGCTATGCCACGGGCCAGCTCAGCACGGTCTCCATCGATCCGTCCGGAATCGTCTCGGCGGTGTACACCAACGGCCGCACCACTCAGCTCGGCCAACTGGCCATGGCGAACTTTCCCGACCCCCAGGGCCTCAAGCAGTTGGGGAACACGGATTGGGCGCAGACCTTCACGTCCGGCACGGTGGTGCAGGGTACGGCCGGTTCGGCGGGATTCGGCAACATTCAATCGGGCGCACTGGAAAGCTCGAACGTCGATCTGACCACGCAGTTGGTCAACATGATCACGGCGCAGCGCGCCTTCCAGGCCAATGCCCAGTCCATTACCACCGCCAATCAGCTCTCGCAGACCGTCATCAACATCACTCACTAAACCGGAAGCTCTGACCCATGGATAGAGGACTCTACGTGGCGATGACCGGCGCGAAGCAAATCATGCAGGCGCAGGCGGTCAACAACCACAACATCGCCAACTTGAGCACCACCGGCTTTCGAGCCGATGCGGTGGCCTTCGCCAGCGAGCCGATCTATGGTCCCGGATACGCAACCCGCGTGAACGCGGTCGCAGGCGACAGCGGCACCGATTTCTCGATGGGGGTCATGCAGAGCACGGGCCGCGATCTCGACATCGCCGTCAACGGCAATGGATTCATTGCGGTTCGCGGCACCGACGGCAAGGAGGCGTACACGCGGGCCGGCGACTTGCGCGTGTCGCCGACCGGGGATCTCACGACCGCGAGCGGATTCCCGGTCTTGAGCGAATCCGGTCCGGTCGTACTGCCGCCCTCGACGACGGTGACCATCGGCGGCGATGGAACGGTGTCCGTGGTTCCGCAGGGTTCCGCGCCGTTCGCGATAACCCAAGTAGATCGAATCAAGTTGGTCAATCCGAAGACTTCGGGCCTGCAGAAGGGCGACGACGGACTGCTGCGCCCAAAGTCGGGCGGCAAGGTCAAGACCGACGACAGCGTCTCCGTGACTTCGGGGATGTTGGAATCGAGCAATGTAAACGCGGCGCAGTCGTTGATCAGCATGATCGAACTGCAGCGTCTGTATGAATTCCAGATCAAGAGCATCAATTCGACCGATCAGAACGAGCAGAGCGCCGAGCGCTTGATGTTGAGCTCGGGCGCCTGATGTCTCGCAACCGCTGAGGAAGTACCAATGAATCTTGCTTTATGGGCAGCAAAAACCGGTCTCGACGCGCAAAACACCCGGATGGCGGTGATCTCCAACAATTTGGCGAACACCAATACGACGGGCTTCAAGGCGGGCCGAGCCGCGTTTCAGGATCTCATGTATCAGAATGTCCGTCAGGTCGGTGCGCAGAGCACGCAGAATACGCAGTATGCCACCGGCTTGACGCTCGGCACCGGCGTGCGGATCGTCGCCACGGAAAAAGACTACACGCAAGGCAGCGTTCTGCAAACCAACGGCAGCTTGGACATGTCGGTGAACGGGCGCGGCTTCCTTCAGATCACCATGCCGGACGGCACCATCGCGTATACGCGCGACGGCTCCTTCTCCTTGGACAACCAGGGCAATGTGGTCACTGCGTCCGGATATCCGCTGCAGCCGGCGATCAACATCCCGGCGGGCACCCAGTCGGTCACGATCGGCAATGACGGCGTCGTGACGATCACTTCGGCGGCGAATGCCAAGGGGACGCAGGTCGGGCAAATTCAGCTGGCGGACTTCATCAACGAAGAGGGTTTGCAGCCGGTCGGCAACAACTTGCTGGTCGAATCCGCGGCGAGCGGATCGCCGCAGGTCGGTACCGCGGGGACGAACGGTCTCGGGACGCTGCAGCAGGGTGCCCTCGAAACCTCGAACGTGAATTCGGTGACGGAGCTGGTATCCATGATCGAGTGTCAACGTTCGTACGAAATGAATTCGAAGGCCATCAGCACGACCGATCAGATGCTGCAGTACTTGACGACGAACCTCGCATGATGCAGCAACTCAAAGTCGCCGTGCGCGCTGCGCTCCCCGGAACGCTTGTCTGCGTCCTCCTGTCGGCGTGCGGCCTGTTGCCGCCGAGGCAGCACAAACCGGAGCCCGTCGTCGCGAGAGTATTGCCCCCGCCCACACCGCGCACCGACGGTGCGATCTACCAGGCGGGCCAGCAAATGGAATTATTTGCCGATCTCAAGGCGCGTCGCGTCGGCGATGTGTTGACCGTTCGGCTGACCGAATCGACGAATGCCAGCAAGAGCGCCGAGACCAAGACGGCGAAGACCACGGGCGTGAACATGACCGGGCCCACCATTCTCGGCAAGACCTTCACCGCCGCGGGGGTGCCGCTCACCACGACGCTGAACGGTGCGGACAGCTTCGATGGAGTGGGTTCGAGCACCCAGGGCAACAGCTTGGCAGGCAGTCTGACCGTGACGGTCGTCGAGGTTCAGTCCAACGGCAACCTGGTCGTTCAGGGCGAAAAATCCTTGCGGCTGAACCAGGGCGAGGAGTTCGTCCGCGTCTCAGGAGTGGTGCGCAGCGCGGACATCGCCACCGACAACACGGTCACATCCGACAAGGTCGCGGATGCGCGCATTTCCTACTCGGGCAAGGGCGTGATCGAGGGCACGAACCGCATGGGCTGGCTCGCACGTTTCTTCAACTCCGGCTATGCACCGTACTGACATGCAGCGCTGCATATTCTTGGCGAAGTGTTTGCTGACGGCGCTGCTGCTGTTTTCAGCGTCGCTCAGTCACGCCGAACGCATCAAGGACCTGGCGCAGATACAGGGTGTGCGCACCAATCAGTTGGTCGGGTATGGGCTCGTCGTGGGGCTCGACAGCACGGGCGATCAAACCAGCCAGGCCCCCTTCACGGTGCAATCGCTGCGCAACATGTTGGCGCAGTTAGGCGTGACCGTTCCGCCGAATGTCACCCCGCAGCTGAAGAACGTCGCCGCGGTCGCGGTGCATGCGGTCATGCCGGCATTCGTCAAGCCCGGCCAGACCATCGACATCACGGTCAACTCCATCGCCAATGCGAAGAGCCTGCGCGGCGGATCGCTCCTGGTCACCCCGCTGCATGGGCTCGATGGACAGATATACGCGATTGCACAGGGAAATCTCATCGTGAGCGGTTTCGGGGTCGAGGGCACGGATGGATCGAAGCTCACGGTCAATGTGCCGAGCTCCGGCCGCATTCCCAACGGGGCAACCGTGGAACGTGCCGTTTCCTCGCAGCTGTCGCAGGGCGAGTTCATCGTGCTCAACCTCAATGATCCGGATTTCACGACGGCGACGCGCCTGGTCGCGAGTGTGAACAAGGGCATGGGCGACGAGATTGCCTCCGTCGTCGACGGCGGCTCGGTGCGGGTGCGCGCACCGCTCGACATCACCCAGCGGATCTCGTTTCTCTCCTCGGTCGAGAACTTGCAAGTGGAGCCAGGCATGGCTTCGGCGAAGGTCATCATCAATTCGCGCACCGGCACCGTCGTCATCAGCAGCAACGTCATCGTGACCCCGGCTGCCGTCTCGCACGGTTCGCTGTCCGTCACAATCAAAGAAGAGCAGACGGTGAGTCAGCCGGCGCCGTTCTCCAAGGGGGGACAAACCGTGGTGCTCAGCAACTCGACCATCAAAGTGGATCAGGGCTCCAATCGGATGTTCTTGTTCAAGCCCGGCGTGGAACTCGAGCAAATCGTGCGCGCGGTCAACGATGTCGGGGCAGCGCCGGGCGATCTGGTCGCGATCCTCGAAGCACTCAGGGAGGCCGGCGCCTTGCAGGCCGAGCTCATCGTCATATGACCACCACCCTGCCGGCACTTGCTCTTCCTCCATCACCGGTGGATACCTCTGCGGCGACCACGTACACCGACCTCAACGGGCTGGCCGCGCTCAAGAAAGATCCGACTTCGCCGCAGGCGATCGGCGCCGTCGCGGCTCAAGTCGAAGCCCTGTTTCTGCAAATGATGTTGAAGAGCATGCGTGATGCCAGTGCCAGCGATAACCCGGACAGCAATGAAATGAGCATGTACCAGGACATGTTCGATAAGCAGGTCGCGCTCACCATCAGTCAACACCAGGATTTAGGAATCGGCAGACTGCTGAAGCGGCAGCTATCGGACAAAATTGCGGCCGCTGCACCGAAGTCGGCGTCGAGCGGAGCCGGAGCCGCGACGCCGGCGACGGCGGCGGCGGCGGCGCAGACGCCAGCCGGATTCGTCAATCGCGTGATGCCGACGATTCGGCGGGCGGCCGGCGCCTTGGGGCTAAATCCATTGGGGATGCTTGCTCAGGCGGCGCTCGAGACCGGCTGGGGCCAACGCATGCCGCGGACTGCCGATGGCACCTCCAGCTTTAACATATTCGGGATCAAGGCGGGCGACGACTGGAAGGGAGCGCGCGCGATTGCGGACACGGTCGAATTCAGCAACGGCGTGGCGACACCGCGACGCACGGCGTTTCGAGCCTACGGGTCGATCGAGGAAAGCGTCGCGGATTTTGCCAATCTGCTGAAAAACTCGCCGCGCTACCGCGACGCCGTCTCGGCCGGGGGCGACGCGCAGGCGTATATCCAGAGCATCGGCAAATCGGGATACGCCACCGATCCCGAGTACGCGAATAAGTTAAATCAGATACTCGATAGCGGCACGCTCCAGGCGGCTCTCGTACCCCGCACCGCAGCATTATAGAAACG
Organism: Steroidobacteraceae bacterium; assembly: GCA_035569355.1. GTDB lineage: Bacteria > Pseudomonadota > Gammaproteobacteria > Steroidobacterales > Steroidobacteraceae > Bog-1198. The sequence goes on along the minus strand of DATMNF010000110.1, from coordinate 6,428 downwards.
CTGTTCGCGGCCGATATTGCGGGAGCCGGTTAATCAGAAGTCCAAGAGCGCGGAGAAGAATGTGTCAGATGTGTTTGGGATCAGTGTTTCGGCGCTGCAGGCGTTCCAAGCCGCCATTGCGGTGACCAGCAACAATGTAGCCAACGCCAGTACACCGGGCTACGACCGCGAGACGATCAACCTCAACGAAGGGGTACCCCAGTCGAACGGCACGGTCAGCATCGGCAGCGGGGTGGTCGTCGCGGGCATCAGCCGCTCCTTCAGTCAGGCGGCCGCCAATCAGTTGAACACTTCGCAGAGCAACCTTGGGCAGCTGACGGCTCTGCAGAGCTACTCCACCCAGATCGACAATCTGTTCGGCACTACGGTCGGCGGATTGAGCACCTCTTTGCAGAGCTTCTATAGCGCGTTTTCCGACGTTGCCAATGCGCCGACGTCGACTGCATCGCGCCAAGCCTTGCTGGGCAAGGCGCAGAGCGTCGCGAACAGCTTCCAGAACGCGAGTTCCGAGCTGAGCGGCCTGAACACGGATGTGAACTCGCGCATTACCTCTGATCTCACGCAGATCAATTCCATCGCCTCCGCGATCACGACATTGAACAAGCAGATCGTCGCGGGGACAGCTCAGAATGGCGGCCAGGTACCCAACGAGCTGGTTGATCAGCGCGATCAGCTGGTGTCGAACCTGTCGAACCTGGTCAACGTGACCACCACCACGGATAGCAATGGCGCCCTGAACGTGTTCATCGGCAACGGACAAGCGTTGGTGCTGCAGGGCCAAACCACGGCATTGACGGCGGTACCGAATCAGTTCAACGCGACGCAACTCGAAATCTCCAGCGCGGCGCTCAACGGCAACGTCATCAGCGGCGACATTACCTCGGGCGATTTGGGCGGACTTCTCGCGGCGCGCACGCAGGTGATCAACCCCGCTCTGAATCAACTGGGTCAAGTGGCGACCGCCTTGAGTCAGACGGTCAATTCGCAGCAGGCACAGGGTCTGGATTTGAGCGGTCAGTTCGGCGCGCCGATCTTCTCGGTGGCTGCGCCGCAGGCGGTGGGCTCGTCAAAGAACACCGATGCGACGACCGCCAGCGTCACGGTCACCGGCTTGGGTGCGCTGACCGCGAACGACTATGTGCTTGCCTACAACGCGGGCGCTTATTCCTTGACCCGCACCAGCGACGGGACCACTGTGCCCCTATCCGGAAACGGGACGGCCGGCAACCCGCTCACCGCCGATGGGTTATCGATCGTGCTGTCGGGAACCCCCGCCTCGGGCGATCAATTTCTGATTCAGCCGACGGCAACGGCGGCCTCGTCGCTCAAAGTGGTATTGAGCGATCCGTCGAAAATCGCGGCGGCAGGCGCCGTACTGGCGTCGGCCAGCAACGGCAACAGCGGCGGCGCGACCATCAGCAGCGGCACGACGCAGAATGCCGCCAATCCCAATCTGCTCAATCCGGCAACCATACAGTTCACCAGCCCAACCACGTATTCGATCAACGGCGGGGCGAACCAGCCGTACACCAGCGGCGGAAACATCAGCTTCAACGGCTGGCAGGTTCAGATCAGCGGCACACCGGCCAGCGGCGACACCTTCTCCGTGAACAGCAATGCGGGCGGCGCCGGCGACAACCGCAATGCGTTGGCAAGCGCGGCGGCGCAGACAGCGGGCGTTCTCTCCGGCGGCACCATCAGCGTCACGGGTGCGGTGAGCGCGCTCATCACCGGCCTCGGCAGTCAGGCGCAACAGATCAATACCGCACAGGCCGCGCAAAGTGCGGTGAACAGCCAGGCCTTGAGCAGCGTGCAGTCGACCAGCGGGGTCAATCTCGACGAGGAAGCAGCCAAATTGCTCCAGTGGCAGCAAGCCTACCAGGCGGCGGCGCAGGCGCTCGTCATCGGCAACAGCTTGTTCACGAGCCTGATCGATGCCGTGAACAAATAGGAGCAATGCATGCGCGTAACACAAGATCTCAACCAGACGCAGTTCCTATCGGCGATAGCGACCCTTGAGTCGAATCTCTCGCAGACGCAGAACCAGATTTCCAGCAATCAAGCGTTTACGACCGCCTCGCAGAACCCGACGGCCGCCGGCGCAGTGAATAACTACGATCAGGCGTTGGCCCAGAGCCAGCAGTACGATACGAACGCGAATAGCGCGCAGACTCGTTTGAGCATCGAGGACAGTACGCTGGCTCAGGTGCAGACGCAGCTACAGAGTCTGCGCGACTTGGCCTTGCAGGCCAATAATTCGACTTTGTCGAGCCAAGACCGTACTGCCATCGCCGCGCAGGCAACGCAGATTCAGAACAGCCTGGTCGCGCTCGCCAATACCCAGGACGGAAACGGCGAATACCTGTTCGGCGGCTTCTCGACCCAAACTCAACCGTTTACATTGAGCGCCGCCGGCGCCACCTATAACGGCGACCAGGGCCAGCGCCAGGTTCAAATCGCCGCCGGCCAAACGATCGCCGACGGTGATAACGGCAATACGGTGTTCGGCCAAATCAAGACCGGCAACGGCACCTTCGTCGCCTCGGCGGCGGCGGCCAATACCGGAACAGGCGTAGTGGGCGCAACCACGGTCTCCAACGTCGCCCTCTACAAGGCCGGCACAGGTACCTACTCGATCAACTTCACGGCGCCCGGGACCTACGAAGTTCGCGATTCGACCAATACTCTGATCAGCACGGGCTCCTACACCACCGGCACGACCATTGCATTTGCCGGAATTCAGGTGAGCCTGACGGGTCAGCCGGCCGCCGGCGACTCGTTCGCGGTGTCGCCGAGCGCCAACCAAAGCGTGTTTGCGACCGTGCAGAACCTGGTCAACGCCCTGCAGCCGGGTCCGAATACGTCGGTGGCCACCGCACAGCTGAACAATTCGCTCGGGCTGGCCATCAACAACATCGATCAGGCGCTGAGTCAAACGTCGAACGTGCGGGCAAGCGTCGGCGCGCGGCTCAATTCCATAACCACGCAGCAGGCAGTGTCCGGCAGCCAGCAAGTTCAGCTGCAGAGCACCATCTCGTCGCTGCAGAGCCTCGACTACGCCAGCGCGATCACCACCCTCACCCAGCAAAATACGACTCTGAGCGCCGCCTTGCAGGCGTACACGCTCACTCAAGGTCTGAGCCTGTTCAAATATCTGTAGGGATCCTAGTGGTGGTGCCCGCCGGCGCCGTGCACGTGACCATGTTCGAGCTCTTCGCTCGTCGCCTCGCGCACGCTCACGACCTCGACGTCGAAATTCAAGGTCTTATCCGCCAGTGGGTGATTGCCGTCGAGGGTCACCATGTCACCGACCACCGCGGTCACCGTGAACACGCGCATCCCATCGTCGGTTCGCGCCTGAAACTGCATGCCTTTCTTGATTTCGCCCGAGCCCTGCATGGAGCGCTTCGGGACGCGCTGGATCAGTGCGGCATCTCGCTTCCCGTAGCCTTCGGCAGGCGTCACCGACACGGCCACGGTGTCGCCGTCTTGCTTGCCCTCCAGCGCCTTCTCCAAACCTGCCACGAGATTGCCGTGCCCCTGGATGTACGCCAGCGGCTCCGCCCCTGCCGAGCTGTCTATGACGACTCCATCGTCGTCCTTGAGGGTGTAATGAATGAGCACTACCCGGTCTGCGGCAATTTGCACGGTGAATCTCCAGTGTGACAGCGCGCGAAAAGCGCGGAATTCTACACTAGGAGCCTGTCGGACAGACTCCTAGCCGGTCAATCGTGCCTCGAGGTCATAAGCGCCGGCTGCCGTAACCTGGACCTCCGCCAGTGAACCCGCGCTCAAGCCCTTTGCGCGGTGAATCTTGACCGTCCCATCGATTTCCGGTGCGTCGCCTTCAGATCGCGCAATGGCGATATTGCCCTCCAAACGGTCGACCAGGACCGTCATAGTGCGGCCGACCTTTCGGGAGAGCCGCGCGGCGCTGATTTGCGCGCTGAGTTCCATGAAACGCGCGCGGCGCTCGGCCTTGATTTCTGCGGGCACCTGAGGCTCGCGCAGGGAATTGGCCGCCGCACCCTCAACCGGCGAGTACTCGAAGCAGCCCACGCGGTCGAGTTGTGCGATGCGCAGCCAATCGAGCAATTCCGCGAAATCTTGTTCTGTTTCCCCGGGGAAGCCCACGATGAAGGTGCTGCGAATCGTGATGTCCGGCACCACGCGCCGCCATGCGGCAATGCGATCCAACGTGTTTTCGGCCGCGGCTGGGCGCTTCATCAATTTCAAGATGCGCGCGCTGGCATGCTGAAACGGGATGTCGAGATAGGGGAGCACTCGCCCGTCCGCCATGAGCTCGATCACTTGGTCGACGTGCGGATAGGGATATACATAGTGCAGACGAATCCATACTCCCAACTCGCCCAAGCCGGCCGCAAGATCGTAGAAGCGGGTGGGCCGCAGGGTGTCGCGCCACGGGTACGCGGCGTACTTGAGGTCCGCTCCATAGGCGCTCGTATCCTGGGAAATGACCAGAATCTCCTTGACCCCGGCGCGTACCAGCTGCTCCGCTTCACGCAACACCTCGCCGATGGGCCGGCTCACCAAACGCCCCCGCATCGAGGGAATGATGCAGAAGCTGCAGCGATGGTTGCAGCCTTCGGAGATCTTGAGGTAGGCGTAATGGCGGGGCGTGAGCCTGATGCCCTGCGCCGGTACGAGGTCGAGAAACGGCTCGTGCTTGGGCGGCAAGTACTCGTGCACCGACGCCACGACTTCTTCGTAGCGCTGCGGACCCGTGATTTTCAGCACCTGCGGATGTCTGTCGAGAATCTTCTGCGGTTGAGCGCCGAGGCAGCCGGTGACGATTACCTTGCCGTTCTCAGCCAAGGCTTCGCCGATCGCATCCAGCGATTCGTCCACCGCGGCGTCGATGAAGCCGCAGGTGTTGACGACGACCAGATCGGCCGCGCCGTAGCTCGCGGCCACTTCATAACCCTCGGCACGCAGGCGCGTGAGGATGCGTTCGGAGTCGACCAGTGCCTTGGGGCAGCCCAAGCTGACAAAGCCCACTTTAGGGCTCCTGCGATTGACGATTTTCAAGATAGCTAGGGATCGGTGGCGGGTTTGTCGGCGGAATTGTACTCCAAAACGATCTTTCGGCCGAAAAGCGCCCGTTTGGGATACAAAGCCCCCTTAAGGTCGGGGCCGCCGACGCAACTGTCAAATTGCTCTGTCGGAAATCTGCGACGCAGCGCAAGTAAAAGCACGTCCCGGGGCGCCGTTACCCCCTCAAGAACCCCGGCAACGGTCCGATAAACACTTTGGATGTGGTCACCGGTCCGCCCGGGGTGGGTGAAGTGAGCACACGCAATAGGGCCTAAGACGGGCCGGTGGATTAACTATCAGGAGTTTCATCAATGGCACTTACACTGAATACGAACATCAACTCGCTCAACGCGCAGCGGAATTTGACGTCTTCGCAGGCGACGTTGTCACAGGCGTTGCAGCGTCTGTCATCGGGCTTGCGCATCAACAGCGCGGCCGACGACGCGGCGGGTCTCGCGATCAGCAATCAATTTACCACTCAGATCAACGGCGTTAACCAGGCCGTTCATAACGCGAATGACGCCATTTCCGAGACGCAGACTGCCGGCGGCGCGCTCGCGACGCTGACCGACAACCTGCAGAGCATCCGAACGCTGGCGGTCGAGTCGGCCAACGGTTCGAACAGCGCCGCGGATCGCGCCGCTCTGGACCAGCAGGTGCAACAGCAGATCGCTGAAATCACGCGTATTGCGTCGCAGACGCAATTCAACGGATTGAACGTTCTCGACGGCAGCAGCGGCACGACCACCTACCAGGTCGGCGCGAATGTCGGCAACACGATCTCCGTCAACCTGTCGCAGGGTGTGCGCGCCGACCAGATCGGCCAGGTCGCTACCTCGACCGGCGGCGCGGTCACTGCGACGGCCTTGACGGGCAGCAACCTCACGATTCAGGTGGGCAACGGCACCGCGGCTACGGTCGGCGCCAGCGTTGCGGGCACCGGGGCCGGAGAAAGCGCGAGCTCGGCTTACGCCAAGGTTCAGGCCATCAACTCGGCGGGTGTCGCCGGCTTGACCGCCAGCGCCTCGACCACCGCCACGGGCGCGGCGGCTTTCGGCAACATCACCGGCGGTTCGGCCGGTACGACCTATGCACTCACGATCAACGGCGTGGCCATTTACGCCGCCGGTACCGCGATTGCGACCGGGCAGGTGTTGACGGGATCCAACGTTGCCACGCAGATCAATCTGTACTCCTCGCAGACCGGCGTCACTGCAGGTTTGGCGGCGAACGGCGCATTGCAATTGACCGCCGCCGATGGGCGGGACATCTCGCAGACGGAAACCGTCACACTCGGCACGGGTGGAACGGGTACTGGCGCCGGGATTGCCGCTGCCACGACCAAGGGTTCGGTCACCCTGTCGGCCGCCAGC
>DATMNF010000109.1:0-29392 GCA_035569355.1 Steroidobacteraceae bacterium | reverse complement strand
GCCGTGATATGGCCAGGGGTCCGGCCGAGCATGTTTTTGGCTTCCACCCCGACGGCAACGATGATCTTGCCGCCCCGGGTCGGCTCGTCTTGCACTGCGACGACCGACGGCTCGTTGAGAACAATGCCGCGCTCACGAACGTAAATCAGGGTGTTGGCGGTTCCAAGATCGATTGAGAGGTCATTGGAGAAATAACCTCTAAGGCGTTTGAACATGGGATATTTTTTACTTGCGAAAGGGGGTGAAAAAAGTTGGGGTAATGTAACAACCGACACGACATTGAGCAAGGCAACGTGTATCATTCCACGGGCTTATTTTGCGTGAGATGGCGCGCAGTTTTGCGCGATCCTATGAGCCTAACCCGTCAAGACGTCGAAAAGATCGCACAACTCGCGCGGCTGTCGATCACCGAACAAGAGATGCCGGTCTACGTGACCAGCTTGTCGAGCATTGTCGATTTCGTCGACGAATTGTCGCGAGCGCAGACGGGCGACGTCGAGCCCATGGCGCACCCTCTTGATGGCCAGTCTCAGCGCCTGCGAGCCGATGTGGTGTCGGAGGGCGACAATCACGAAAAATACCAGTCCAATGCGCCGGCCGTGCAAGCCGGCTTGTACGTGGTGCCGCGAGTCATCGATTAGCGCTCCCGGAGCCTGTTATTCTTAAGTGACGATGTTGCACACCCTTTCCATCGACGAGCTCAGACAGAGGCTCGATTCGCGGCAGATTTCGAGCGTTGAGATCACGCGGCATTTCTTGGCGCGAATCGAGCGCTTGAACCCGGCCTTGAATGCCCTGATCACCCTCACGGCCGAGGAAGCGCTGGCGGCGGCGGCTGCCGCCGACAGCCGTCGAGCTGCGGGCGAGAAGGGGCCCCTGCTCGGCATCCCCCTCATTCATAAAGATATTTTCTGTACGGATGGGGTGCGCACGAGTTGCGGTTCACGCATGTTGGACAATTTCATCGCGCCCTACGACGCGACGATCGTAGCGCGGCTCAAGGAGGCCGGTACCGTCATGTTGGCCAAGGCCAACATGGATGAGTTCGCGATGGGTTCCTCGAACGAGACCAGCTACTACGGTCCCGTCAAAAATCCCTGGGACACGACCAAGGTTCCCGGCGGCTCCTCCGGCGGGTCCGCGGCTGCGACCGCGGCGCGCCTCGCGCCGTTCGCCACCGGCACGGACACCGGGGGTTCGATTCGTCAGCCGGCGGCGTTGACCGGCGTAACGGGCATCAAACCGACGTACGGGCGCGTGTCGCGCTACGGGATGGTTGCATTCGCATCGAGCCTCGATCAGGCGGGGGTCTTTGCCCGAAGCGCCGCGGACGCGGCGATCGTCTTGCAGGCCATGGCCGGGTTCGATCCTCGAGACTCCACCAGCGTCGATGCGCCCGTGCCCGATTATTCAGCCACCTTGAACGCACCGCTCGGTGGCTTGAAGATCGGGCTGCTGCGAGAGTTCTTCGACGGCTTGGAGGCGCGCAATTCGGCGCTGATTCATGACGCGCTGAAGACTTACAGAAGACTCGGGGCCGAGACCGTGGAAGTGAGCCTGCCGCATCTGCCGTTGTCGGTGCCCACTTATTACGTGGTCGCGCCGGCCGAGTGCTCCTCGAATCTCTCGCGCTTCGACGGCGTGCGTTTCGGCTACCGTTGCGATAGCCCCAAGGACTTGTTCGATCTGTACACCCGATCGCGCGGCGAGGGTTTCGGCGCCGAAGTGAAGCGGCGCATCATGACGGGCACCTATGTGCTGTCGGCCGGCTATTTCGACGCCTACTATTTGAAGGCCCAGAAAGTGCGCCGTCTGATCACAGACGACTTTCGCGCAGCGTTTGCTCGGGTCGATCTGTTGATCGGGCCCACCACGCCCACCCCAGCGTTCGCGATCGGCGCGAAGATAAACGATCCCGTGACCATGTACTTGAACGACATCTATACGATCGGCGCGAATCTGGCAGGACTGCCCGGAGTATCCCTGCCGTGCGGATTCGTCGACGAGCTGCCGATGGGTCTGCAGTTGATCGGGCCGCATTTTTCCGAGGCAAAACTCCTGAATGCGGCGCACCAACTCCAACAGGCCACCGATTGGCACCGCCGATCGCCGCGCGGGTATGAATAAATGACGGACTGGGAAGTAGTCATCGGGCTCGAGATCCACGCGCAGCTCGCCACGAAGTCCAAGATTTTCTCCGGCAGCGCCACGGCGTATGGCGCGCCGCCGAACACCCAGGCCAACTTGGTTGACTTGGCGTACCCCGGCGTGCTGCCGGTGCTGAACGGGGAAGCGGTGCGCATGGCGGTCAAGTTTGGCCTCAGCATAGGCGCGACGGTGGCGCGCCGCTCGGTATTCGCGCGGAAGAACTATTTTTATCCCGATTTGCCGAAGGGTTATCAGATCAGTCAATACGAGCTGCCCGTGGTCAAGCAGGGGAAACTTGCGGTCATGCTGGACGACGGCACGGTCAAGACCGTCGGCGTCACCCGTGCCCATCTCGAGGAGGATGCCGGCAAGTCGCTGCACGAGGGCTTGGCGCATGCCAGCGGCATCGATTTGAATCGCGCGGGCACGCCTCTCCTGGAAATCGTCTCGGAGCCCGATATGCGGTCGGCCAAGGAGGCGGTGGCGTACATGAAGAAGATCCACACCTTGGTGCGCTATCTGGAGATCTGCGACGGCAACATGCAAGAGGGCTCATTCCGGTGCGACGCCAACGTCTCCGTACGGCCGCGCGGCCGTGCGCAATTCGGCACCCGCGCGGAAATCAAGAATCTGAACTCCTTTCGGTTCGTCGAGAAGGCGATCAACCACGAAGTGGCGCGGCAGATCGAGTTGCTCGAGAGCGGCGGCACGGTGGTGCAGGAGACGCGCCTTTACGATTCGGACAAGGACGAGACCCGTGCCATGCGCTCCAAGGAGGAGGCCAACGATTACCGGTATTTCCCGGACCCCGATCTTCTGCCGGTTGAGATCGACGCGTCATTCGTCGACGCCGTGCGAGCGACGCTGCCGGAGTTGCCCGACGAGAAGGCGGCGCGCTTTGCGCGCGATTTCGGCCTGTCGGCCTACGATGCCGGAGTCTTGAGCGCAAGCCGCGAACTCGGCGCCTATTTCGAGGCGGTGGCGGATCAGTTGAACGCGCCGCACGCAAAGCTCGCCGCGAATTGGGTCATGGGTGAATTATCGAGCGCACTCAACCGCGACAATCTGGAGGTCCAGGAATCGCGCGTGCCGGCGGTGCAATTGAGCGGCTTGTTGAAGCGAATCATCGATCAGACCATCTCGGGCAAGATCGCCAAGGAGGTATTCGAAGCGATGTGGTCCGAGGGCAAGTCTGCCGACGCCATCATCGAGGCGCGGGGTCTGAAACAAATTACCGACGCCGGCGCCATTGAAAGCGTGATCGATGCCGTGATCGCCGCCAACCCGAAGCAACTCGCCGACTTCCGTTCCGGCAAGGACAAGTTGTTTGGCTTCTTCGTCGGGCAGGTGATGAAGGCGACCGAGGGCAAGGCGAATCCGGCGCAGCTCAACGAATTGCTCAAGCGCAAGCTGGGTGGTGGCGCGTAGATGCATGATCGCGACTGCCTGCATCGCTTCATGTTCGATCGCTACCCGATTCGCGGCCATCTGGTGCATCTGGATTCGGCTTGGCGCGCGTTGATCGAACACCGGGATTATCCCGCCGCTATCTGCGACACGCTGGGCGAAGCGGTGGCAGCCTCGCTGCTGCTCGCCGCGACGGTGAAGTTCGAGGGGGTTCTGTCGCTGCAGCTGCAGGGCGACGGGCCCGTGCATCTCTTGCTCGCTCAATGCACCAGCGGCCTCGGCGTCCGCGGGCTGGCGCGCTACCGCGAAACCGACCATGAATATGCGAGCGGCGCCGATCTGATCGGCACCGGCAAGCTCACGGTGACCTTGGAGACCGACGGCGGCGCGCAGCGTTACCAGGGAATCGTGCCCATCGCGGGTCAGGGCCTGGGCGAGTCCTTGCAGGTCTACTTCGAGAATTCCGAGCAGTTGCCGACCCGGCTCTGGCTGCATGCCGACGCCTCCGGCGCGTCCGGGATGCTGCTGCAAAAACTGCCCGTTGCGGGCGCCTCGCCGGGGGCTGAAGCGGCGACGGCAGCGTCCATCGACGACGCGTGGCGGCGCGTGCAGTTGATCGGCGAGACACTAACCCCCGGGGAATTGCGCACGCTAGCCGACGCGCAAATTCTGCACCGGCTCTTCAATGAAGATGACGTGCGTCTGTTCGAACCGGCGCCGGTGTATTTCCGTTGCCGGTGTTCGCGCGAGCGGGTCGCCAGCATGCTGCAGGGCCTGGGGGAAGATGAAACGCGAGCCGTTCTGGCCGAGCGCGGCGAAGTCGAGGTACGTTGCGACTTCTGCAACCGCGCCTATTCATTCGACGCAGTGGATGTCGCGCAATTGTTCAACTCCGGGGTCGCGATCGAAACCGTCCGTTCGGTGCACTAGAAACGCGGCGCTGCAGCATCGATTTGGGGGCCCGCCCAAGAACGCTGTTGACAATGCATGCATATGCATGTATTGTTTGCGTCAGGAGGATCACCGTGAAATTGCAATCGCTTCCTTGTTACTGCGCAACGCTTCGCCAGGCGGCCAGAGCGGTGACTGCGATGTATGAGGAGGTCCTCGCCGAGAGCGGTCTGCATGCGACGCAGTTCACGGCATTGCAGGTGCTGAAGCTCGCTCCGAACCTCACCACGACGGAACTTGCCGAAACGATCGGAATCGACCAGACCACTGCGACGCGAACGTTGGCACTCGTGAAAAAGAACGGCCTCGTGATCGATACTCCCGGCGCCGATCGTCGAGAGAGACGCTGGGCGCTGACCGCTGCGGGCGAGGCGGCGTTTCGCAAGCTGAGGCCGTCGTGGGAAGCCGCGCAGGCGGCGTTCGAGAAGAGGCTGGGGCGAGCGGAGGCCGCGGCGCTCAGGAAGGCCGCTTTTCTTGCGGCCGACAAGTTGGCGATTCGATGAGAAGCCTTCGCAAATCGGCGACGGCGTGTTTTTTGAATTATACATGCATATACATGCGATAGATGCGATCAACAACCAACCGGAGAATCATCATGAATTCATTCAATCTGATCAAAACGACGAGTCGTGCTTTGCTACTCACATCCGCTGCATTGCTCTCCCATGTCGCGAGCAGCTCAGCGGCGGATCGTTCCGCCGACGCCCAGACGCAGGCCAGGGAACTTCTGTCCAGACCAACGGTGAGCGGATCGGCGGCGGCCCACCCATCCAACACCGCGTCGAGCGACGCACCTCATGCGGCATCGCTCGATCCTCACGAACAAGCCCGCCGGCTCATTCTGGGGACACGAAATTCCGCCGGGGGAGCCTCGGATCGCCCGGTGCAGCTCGCTGATCGGGGCGATCGACGTGGACATGTGGATGCGCAGGCGATGGCCCAGCGAATGATCTTGGGCGGCGCGGGCGCGCGGCGCGCCACCTCCGGCCAATTCTAGGAGAAATGAATTGAGCGGGACGAGCAATGTAACCGCGGCCGCAGCCGGCACCACCTCGCGGGCGGCACGGAACCGCCGACGGCTGCGGTTGCAGCTCGATCTTTGGCACGATACGGTGCGTAATCATGCGAGGGGGAACGCCATTCCCGGGTTTGGGGATCTTGATCGGGGCCGCAGCATTCAGCTGCACTTCGGCAATCGGTGTCGGCGAGGCCGTGCCGACGGACCTCGCGCCGACGGAGGCCGCGCCGTTCTATACGAGTACCTTCGCGAAAATCCCAACGGTGCCGGCGCTGACGGATATCGGCCGCGTGCTGTTCTACGACCCGTCCTTGTCAGCCTCCGGAAAAATGGCATGCGCCACCTGTCACGACCCCGGACGAGCGTTCGGCCCGCCGAACGATTCACCGGTGCAACCCGGCGGCAGCGACTTGCGGAAGTTCGGCGTGCGCGCCGTGCCATCGCTCAAGTACGGCCAGAACATACCGCCGTTCACCGAACACTACTTCGACGATGACGGGGACGACAGCGTCGATCAAGGCCCGGCGGGAGGGCGGACTTGGGACGGCCGGGCGCAATCGGCGCACGATCAGGCGCGCCTGCCGCTGCTCTCGCCGTTCGAAATGGCCAATGCCAACGCCGATGAGGTGGTAAGCAAGGTGCAGAGCGCCGGCTATGCGGCGCGGTTTCGCAATGTCTTCGGAGACGATGTTTTCGACGACAAGGCGTCGGCGTTCAAAGCCGTGCTGATGGCCTTGGAGACCTTTCAGCAAAGTCCTGCGGAATTCTATCCATACAGCAGCAAGTACGACGCCTGGTTGCGCCATGAAACTTCACTGAGCTGGGCTGAACTGCGCGGCCTCGCCGCGTTCAACGATCCCGCCAAGGGCAACTGCGCGCGGTGCCATCCGAGCGCCATGAAGAAGGGCGCATTTCCGCAGTTCACCGATTTCGGGTACGCCGCCGTCGGCGCCCCACGCAACCCCGCCGTACCCGCGAACGCGGACCGGCATTACTACGACCTCGGATTGTGCGGGCCGCTGCGGTCGGACCTTTCGGACCGGAAGCGATACTGCGGCATGTTCCGCACGCCCTCGCTGCGCAATGTGGCGACTCGCCGAGCGTTCTTTCATAACGGCGTGCTTCATCGCCTGGACGATGTGGTGCGCTTCTACGCCGAACGCGACACCCAGCCGCAGAGATGGTATTCACGCGAGCCGACCGGCGCCGCGGTCAAATTCGACGACTTGCCGCCGCAGTATCGAGGCAACGTCGACATTCAGCCTCCCTTCGATCGACACGCCGGCGATGCGCCCGCCCTGAGCGAAGCCGACATCGCGGACATCGTCGCATTTCTCAATGCGCTGACCGACGGTTACGAGGTGCGGCGCGGCGGCGAAACCGCTTCCAGCGCCAGCGTCTTGATGTCGTTGAACATCACCTGCGGTTGCAAGAAGGCCAGCGAATAGATCTCCCGGACCTCGCCATTCGGATCGATCAGAAACATCTTCAGCATGTGATGCAAGGTGCGGGTCGCCCGGCCGCTCGCGTCGACATCCACGCTGACGTCCTGCCCGAAATCATCGAGTACCGGTAGAAGTTCCGGCACGCGGCTCGCCGTCAGGAAGCGCCACTCGAACTTTGGATCGATGGTGAATTCTTCGGCGTAGCGGGCAATGATCGCGGGCGTATCGTGCGTGGGGTCCAGGCTCACGCTGACGAAGCGCACGCGCCGCGAGAGTGCGCGGTCGGCTCTCACACGATCGCGCAAATCCGCAAGCGTGGTGTGCGCGAAAGGGCAGCCCAAGGGATCTAGGCAGTAGGTATAAAAGAACGTGAGCAGGGTAATCTTGCCGTGGGTGAGCGCCGAGAGCCTGACGGCGCGACCCGTGCTGTCGAGCAAAACGGCGTCCGTTACGCGCTGGATCTTTTGGAGCCTGTAGCTGCCGGGCGGCGGTGCCACGAACTCCATGCGCGGCGCCGTCGCCATGCCGGGGTCCACGGCGGCGCGTAGCGCCGTGGGGACGCCGGCGAGCGACACCGCGATCACTACGCCGGCTGCCGCGCGCAGCGTGCGCATCAGCGAACGGACGCGTCCGAGAGCGATGCGACGCGCTGCGGGGAATTGGCGGTGAATTTCATGTGATGAGGACGGCCGAGCCGCTCCTTGGCAAAGTCGACCTCGAACGCGGAGGCGAGCTCGTGGCCGTCCCAACGGTACGCGCGCAGGAACTGTTCGTTATCCTTCCCCTGCTTGTCCCATTTCGACAGCAAGCTCGAGGTGATGTAGACGCGCCGGCCGTCCCAGCTCTGCGAGACCATGTTCACTTGGCTGCCCGTGTGCTTGGTGTAGGTCTCTCGCGGATGCTCGGGATCTGTCAGATCGAAGTAATGAGTCGTGCCGTCCATGAAGGTGTTGACCCACAGGCCTTTTGCATCGGCCGTGATCGAGATATCCACCGGTAGAGGAATCTTGGCCGGATCGCCGATCGTGGCGACGTCCTTCGCCTGCCATTGGCCCTGAGCGTCCCGCTTGACCAGCCACAGTTTCGAGGTCAGGGCCGTGGCGGTGATCGCCCAGTTATTGCCCTCGGGCAGCGCCCAGCGAATTTCCAATGGCGCGCCCGGCACGGCGAAAATCTGCTCCGGCTGCATGGTCTTCAGGTTCCACATCACCAGGGTATTGCCGAAATGCTTCATCGCTTCAGGGTCCTTGACCACTTCGCCGAGATCGCGCATGTAGTTGTTCCAGCCCGCGAAACTCGAGGTCAAGAGCGCATTCTTGGCGGGATTCACCGCGACGTCGTAGCCATAGCCGTCGCCCTTGACCTGCTTGATCGTGGATGTGGGCATGTCGTACTTGGCGATGAACTCTCCCTTGTTGTTGTAGGCTGCCATGCCGGTCACACCGCCCTTGTCCGCGGCGTTCGATAAATTGCCTATGAGCATTCGCCCGGGCAGCGCGTAGAACGTGTGCGGTCCCAAGTAGCCGGTCTTCGCGGAGAGATCGGCGATCGTCTTGATGAGCTTCGGGTGAGATGGATTGGTGCCCACATCGAAAACGTAGATCTTGCTGTCGTCGAGGCCGCCGGCCCAAAGATACTTGCGATCGTCCGTGAATCCCATGTGGTGCGCCTCGCCCCGCCCGCCCACCGAAACCTTGTGAATCACCTTGCCGTAGGTCTTGGACGCGGGATTCGCATCGATGGTGACGAGCTTGTCCGATCCGTCCCCCATGCCCGGCACGCCGAGGGTCCACACGTGCACGAAATCTTCCTGTCCCTTGATCAGACCGGACATGTAGGGAGAATTGCAGGTCTCGTCGGCCTGCGAGGAAATCGCGGCGATGCCGATGATGGCGGCGACGCCGCAGCCCAAAATCAATTTGCGCTTGATTCGCATCGTGATTCTCCCGGTTATCGTTGTTCGGGGCAGCCCCGGCGCTAAATTGCGGCTTGCCTTCGTGAAAAGCAAGCGTGTCGGCAGTCCCCTAGATCTTGTCCAAGGGCGTGTTGCCGCCGGTGAATTGCGAGCGCGCCTGTGCCAGCCGATACTTGTGTTCGGTGCGCCAGCGCTTCCAGTCGCGCAAACCGCTGATCGCGTACACCAGCTTGAACAGCTGTAGGCGCCACAGCACTCGGGGGGTATCGAACAGGTCGCCGGCGAGCATCGAAATGACCCCCTGCTCCAGCTGCCAGGTATTGCGCGGCGCGCGGAACATCTGTTGCATCACCGGGCCGTTGAAGCGATAGATGAAGAATGAGAATCGGCGCATGCCCGCGCGCTGGCGCTTTTCCAGCTCGCGCAACAGCGCGCGCTCGCGGGCGGGTTCGCGCAGCGCAGCATCGACCACGTGGACCGCCTGCTCCGCGCCGCTCATGGCCAAGTAGACACCCGAAGAAAAAACCGGGTCGAGAAATGCGAACGCATCGCCGACCAGCACCCAGCCGGGGCCGCCCATCTGCACCGAGTCGTAGGAATAATTTCCCGTCACGCGCACTTCGTTGCCGATGAGTTCAGCGCGCTGCATGCGTTGCCACAGCCCGGAATTGAGCTTCAGCGTGTCGAGCAGAAACTCCACCGTGCGGCCTTTGCGCTGCTTGAGGTAATCCGGGCGGCACACGGCGCCCACGCTCATGACGCCCTGCGGGAGCGGAATCATCCACATCCAGCCGTGGTCGAACCGGTAGATACTGATGTTGCCGGCGTCCTCGCCCGCGCGCGGCAGGGCGCCGCGGAAATGGCCGAAAATCGCCGCACTCTGATGCTCGGCGTTCTTGCGGCGCAGCTTCTTCTTGGTGGACAGCATCGCATCGCGGCCGGTCGCGTCGACGATGTAACGCGCCTGGATACGATAGCTTCGGCCGTCGTCGGCGCTCACATCGAGCCGAGTTTCACGCGGACCGGTGTGCTCGACAGCGAGCACCTCATGGCCCTCGCGCGCATCGGCACCGCATTCGCGGGCGTGGTCGAAGAGCATCTTGTCGAAATCCTGCCGCCACACCTGATAGGCATGGGGGGGACTGTTGCCGATCGCGCGCGCAAAGGCGTAGGTGTTGTAGCCGCGCTCGTTGTCCGCCTCGAAATCCGCCCCCGGCTTGAAAATGCCGAGGGCGCGCACCTTGTCGAGAACGCCGAGCCGTTCGAAGATCGGCAGATTCATCGGCAGCAACGACTCACCGATGTGGAAGCGCGGGTGATGCGCCTTTTCCAGAGCGATCACCGTGTAGCCGCGGCGCGCCAGCAATGCCGCGGCGGTGCTGCCGGCGGGGCCGCCGCCGATCACTGCCACGTCGCACGGCTCACTCGTCATATCACTTCTGATCCGCGTAAATCTTGATCAGCCGATAGAGAAAATCGCGGCAGTCGAGCAACGACTTCACGCTGATATATTCATTGAGGCCGTGAATGTGACCGAGATCGGGGCCGGCGAACAGCGGCTCGATGCCGTACGTGGGGATGCCAGCCGCGTTCAGGAACTCACCGTCGGTTGCGCCGGGCTGCAAGATGGGCACGACCGGCACCCCGGGAAAGAACTGCGCCGCGAGCTTTTCGAACGGCGCCAGTATCTGCGGGGTCAGGGGCGGCGGCGGAGAGCTCGGTCCGCGAGTCTCCAACGTCGAGACCACGACCTTCGGATCGGCGACGAGCTCCTGGAGCTTGAGGCGCACGGCGTCCGCAGTCACGCCGGGGAAAATGCGGCAGTTGATGTTGGCCCTGGCGCGCTGCGGCAGCGCATTGGTGGCATGCCCGGCGTCCAGCATCGTGGCGACGCAGGTGGTGCGCAGCGTCGCATTCCAACTCGGATCCTTCGCCGAGACGAGGGCGATTGCCGCGGCGTTGTTCGGGTCCTTGACCAACGCTTGCATGGCGTCGGCGACGTCGGAATTGCCCTTGGCGGCCTGGATCTTGGCCATACCGGTAAAATACGCCCGGTTGCCGTCGGTGAACTGCGCCGGGAAATCGTAGCCCTCGATACGCGTGAGCGCGGCGGCGAGCCTGTAGATCGCATTGTCCTTGAGGGGCCGAGAACTGTGCCCGCCGGAGTTGGTGACTTCCAGGCGAAAGTTCTGCGCCGTCTTCTCGCCGGCCTGGATTTGCAGAGCCACTTTGCGTCCCTCAGTATCCATCTCGCCGAATGCGCCTTCGTTCACTGCGAAAGCGGCATCGATCAGATCGCGCTGATGTTCAACGAGCCATTGCGCGCCGTTGAACGCACCCGCAGTTTCCTCGCCGCAGGTGAGGGCGAGTTTGATCGTGCGCCGGGGCCGGTAATTCTCCTGTTTGTAGCGAATCAGCGTATCGACCCAGATTGCCGCTTCGGCCTTGTCGTCAATGACGCCGCGAGCGTAGAAATTGCCGTTCTCCTCGACCAGCGTGAACGGATCGCGGGTCCAGTCCTCGCGCTTGGCTTCGACGACATCGATGTGAGCGAGCAGCAATATCGCCTTGAGCTTCGGATCCCGGCCGGGATAAAAGGCCACCAAGCCGCCTTCCTTGGGGTGATCGGGCGCCGCGAAAGGGTGCAGATCGGTATCGGGGAATCCGGCCGCTTTCAGGCGCGCGGCCATGCGCTCCGCCGCCAGGGTGCAGCTGCCATTCGACAGTGCCGTGTTGGTCTCGACCAGTTCTTTGTACAGCTCGCGAAATTTCGCTTCGCCGGTGGCGTTCTCTGCGAACCCGGGCGGGCTCAAGATGAGCATGACGAAGGCCGCGGTCAGGGCTTTATGCATCAGGAAGGATCCTTGTGGGTGTCGGTGCCGGGTCAAATGCCGGCGCCATGGTAAATGATCATCTCGAGCCAGCGATACTAGGAGACAAGCTCCTAGAGAGCGGATACCCCCGCCAATTCGGTCAGGCTCTGCGCGCGGGTCAGAGCAATGAACTCTCGTATGTAGGCGGCGCTCGCGCCGGCGCTGCTGGTCGCGGCGTAGAGTTCGCAGCGCAGGCCGTATTGGCCCAGTGGCCGGGAGACCACGTAGCCTCGCTCGATATAGTTGCCGACCGTCCAAGACGGCAGCGCCGCGATGCCGCGACCGCTGGCGACCAGTTGCAGGATGGCCACCGTTAATTCGGCTGTGCGCCGCTTGGGGTTGATCGCGGCCGGCGTCAGACAGTGCTTCATCACGTCCAGCATCTCGTCCGGCACGGGATAGGTGATGAGCGTCTCATCCGCGAAATCAGCGGCCTCGAGCCAAGGTTTCGTCGCGAGTCGATGCCTTGGGCTCATCAGGGCAACACTTTCATAGCGAAACAGAGGACTGAACACCACGTTGGGGCGCGCTTCCTGCGCATCGTGAATGATGGCGAGTTCCGCCTCGCCGCGATCGAGAAGCGGCAGCGGGTCCACGACGAAACCGGAAATGATGTCGAGCTCGACCTCCGGCCACAGCGACCGATACGCATCCATGGCCGGCATCAGCCAGTCGAAACAGTTGTGGCATTGCACTGCAACACGCAGGGGTCCGGCATGCCCCTGGGCCAGCCGGGCGACATCGCGCCCCGCTTCGGCGACCTGCGGGAGCACGGTGCGGGCCAGGGCGAGCAAGCGCTGGCCGATGGCCGTAAAGCGCAGGGGCCGAACGTTTTTCTCGACCAGCGCCGCCCCATAGTGGCTTTCCAGCGCTTTGAGCTGATGCGAGAGGGCGGACTGGGTCAGGAAGAGGCGGGCCGCCGCCTTGGACAGGCTGCCGCACTCGGCTAGCGCCAGCAGGGTTTCCAGGTGCCGAAGCTCCAATGCCGTTGATGACATGAGCCGGTTTCATCCTCGGTATGAGAATAATGAGTTTGGATCATAGCCTAGGCTCTTGCATGCTGTCAGTCGAGAGCACCCCCTTGGGAGAGCGCGATGGCGAATGCAGCGGCCGTGTCATTCGAATTTTTCCCCCCTAGCGACGAGTCGATGGGTTTGCAGCTCTGGAATTGCGTGCAGCGTCTTGCCCCGTTGCAGCCGGATTTTGTGTCCGTGACGTACGGCGCGGATGGCTCGACGCGCACCCGCACGCATGAGTGCGTGCTGCGAATCCTGCGCGAGACCGATCTCACGGTTGCGCCTCACCTCACCTGCGTCGGCGCACCGAGCAGCGAGGTGCTGCGAATCGCGCAGCAGTACTGGCAGCAGGGGGTTCGGCATCTGGTCGCGTTGCGCGGCGACGCGCCCGCCGCCGATCTTTCGCCCGAAGGGAGCTACCGACCGCGCGCCGACGGTTTCGCCTACGCATCGGACTTGGTGGCGGGACTCACGACGGTGGGAAGATTCGAAGTGTCGGTGGCGGCCTTCCCGGAAGGGCACCCGGAATCGGGCAGCGTCGAGGCGGACCTCGAGAATCTGAAACGCAAGGTGGATGCGGGCGCGAGCCGTGCGATCACGCAGTTTTTCTTCGACACGGATGTATTCCTGCGCTACCGCGATCGATGCGCGGCCGCCGGTATACGCGTGCGTCTGGTGCCGGGCATCTTGCCGATCACGCGCTTTCCTCAGTTGCTGCGCTTCGCCGCGCGGTGCGGGGCGTCCGTGCCGGAGTGGTTGCGCCGGCTCTTCGACGGATTGGACGACGATGCCGAGACGCGCCGCATGATTGCCGCGACTGTGGCGATCGAACAGGTGCAGCGTTTGCGCGAACACGGCGTCCAAGATTTTCATTTCTATACGCTGAATCGCGCCGAGCTCACGTACGCCATTTGCCACGCCTTGGGGCTGCGGCCTCGATCGATCGAAGCGCAGGTGGCTTGAAGTGCAGAATCAATCGCAAGCCACGCGTGCCGGGGCGTTTCGCGCGCTGCTGCAGGAGCGCCTGGTGATTCTCGACGGCGCCATGGGCACGATGATCCAGGGGCACGCGTTGAACGAGCTCGAGTTCCGCGGCGAGCGATTCGCCGCTTGCCGCTGCGATGTGCGCGGCAATAACGATTTGCTGTCGATCACACGACCCGACCTCATTGCGGCGATTCATCGCGAGTACCTGCTCGCGGGTGCGGACGTGATCTCGACGAACACGTTCAATTCCACGGCCGTCTCACAGGCGGACTACGGCATGCAGCCCGTGGTCGCCGAGCTCAATCTGAGCGCCGCGCGCCTGGCGCGCCGGGTTGCGGACGAGGTGAGCGCGGAGACGGGCCGACAGCGTTTCGTCGCCGGAGCGCTGGGACCGACCAGCCGCACCGCTTCGCTGTCCCCTGACGTCAACGATCCTGGATTTCGCAACATCACGTTCGACGAGCTCGTGGCCGCCTATTCGCAAGCTGCGCGCGCCCTCATCGAGGGCGGCGTCGATATCATTCTGATCGAAACGGTGTTCGATACCTTGAACGCCAAGGCAGCGCTGTTCGCGGTGCGCATGGTCCTCGACGAAGCGCAAGCGGATCTGCCCATCATCGTTTCCGGCACCATCAGCGATGCCTCCGGCCGGACCTTGTCGGGCCAGACGACCGAAGCCTTCTGGAATTCCATCCGCCACGCGCGGCCCACCGTCGTCGGGCTCAACTGCGCGCTCGGCGCAAAACAGTTGCGACCGTACGTCGAGGAGCTCGCGCGCATAGCAGACACTTTTGTGTGCGCCTATCCGAACGCGGGCTTGCCGAATGCGTTCGGCGAATACGAGGAGACTCCGCAGGAAACGGCTGCCACCCTCGCCGAGTTTGCGGCCAGCGGGTTCCTCAACATGGTGGGGGGCTGCTGCGGCACGACGCCCGAGCACATTCGGGCGGTGGTGCGCGCCGTCGCCGGCATCCCGCCGCGCACGCTGCCCAGCATCGAGCGAGCCTGCCGCCTGAGCGGACTCGAGCCGCTGCACATTCACGCGAAAAGCCTGTTCGTCAATGTCGGCGAGCGCACCAACGTCACGGGTTCGCTGAAGTTTCGCCGGCTCATCGAGGCGGGTGACTATACGGCCGCAGTGGACATCGCCCGCCAGCAGGTGGCGAACGGCGCGCAGATCATCGATGTGAACATGGACGAAGGCATGCTCGATTCCCAAGCGGCCATGACGAAGTTCTTGAGCCTCATCGCGGGTGAACCGGACATTGCCCGAGTGCCCGTCATGATCGATTCGTCCAAATGGTCCGTGATCGAGGCCGGCCTCAAGTGCGTGCAGGGCAAACCGATCGTCAATTCGATCAGTCTGAAGGAGGGCGAAGAGGCATTCCTGGCGCATGCGCGCTTGATCATGCGCTACGGGGCAGCGGTGGTCGTCATGGCCTTCGATGAGCAGGGTCAAGCCGACACGATCCAGCGTAAAGTCGCGATTTGCGAGCGGGCCTACGAGCTTCTGACGCAACGCATCGGATTTGCGCCCGCGGACATCATCTTCGACCCGAACATCTTCGCAGTGGCGACCGGAATCGAGGAGCACAACCGATACAGTCTCGATTTCATCGAAGCCACCGCGGCGATCAGGCAACGCATGCCGGACGTACACGTCAGCGGCGGCGTCAGCAACGTATCGTTCTCGTTTCGCGGCAACGACCCGGTGCGCGAAGCCATGCACTCGGTTTTTCTATACCATGCGATTCGCGCCGGATTGACCATGGGTATCGTCAACGCCGGCCAGCTGGCGATTTACGAGGACATTCCCGCCGACCTGCGGGAGCGCTGCGAGGACGTGATTCTCGCGCGCCGCGCAGATGCCACGGAGCGGCTGCTGGAGATCGCTCAAGCGTTCAAGGGCGGCGGCGGCCCAAAACGCGGCGACGATCTCGAGTGGCGGAAGCTTCCCGTGGAGCAGCGCCTGCAGCATGCGCTGGTGAAGGGGCTCGACGAATTCGTTCTCGAAGACACCGAGGAGGCGCGGCTTCTGGCGAGGCGGCCTCTCGATGTGATCGAGGGTCCGTTGATGGACGGCATGAACGTGGTCGGCGATCTGTTCGGTGCGGGAAAAATGTTCCTGCCGCAGGTGGTGAAGTCCGCGCGGGTCATGAAAAAGGCCGTTTCCGTGCTGGTTCCATACATCGAGCGGGAAAAGGACGGAACGGGCCGCTCGAACGGCAAGGTGGTCATGGCCACCGTCAAGGGCGACGTCCACGACATCGGAAAGAACATCGTCGGCGTCGTTTTGCAATGTAATAACTTCGAGGTCGTGGACCTAGGGGTGATGGTCTCCTGTGAAAGGATTCTCGAGGCCGCCACCCGCGAAGGCGCCAATCTCATCGGATTATCGGGATTGATCACGCCTTCACTCGATGAAATGGTGCACGTTGCCAAAGAAATGCAGCGCCTCGGCTACAAGCAACCGCTCTTGATCGGCGGCGCCACGACCTCTCCGGCGCACACGGCGGTGAAGATCGATCCGCAATACCAGGGCGCGGTGATCTACGTCAAAGATGCGTCGCGCTCGGTGGGCGTCTGCCAGCAGCTGGTGACCAAGGGCACGCGCGATGCGTATATTGCGAGCATCAAGACCGAACATGAACGGCGCCGCGAGCAGCATCGCAACAAGGGCGTCAAGGCCCCGCAGTTGTCGCTGGCGCAGGCACGCGCGAAGAGGCTCAAAATCGACTGGGCCGCCTATGCGCCGCCCAAGCCAAGTTTCCTGGGCGTGCGATGTTTCGATGACTACCCTCTCAATGAGCTGCTGCCGTATATCGATTGGATGCCGTTCTTCAATGCGTGGGAATTCGCGGGCAAGTTCCCGGACATCTTGCGAGATCCGGTGGTGGGCGAAGCGGCCGCCGCCTTGTATGCGGATGCAACACGCATGCTGCAGCAACTGGTGCAGGAGAAATGGCTGCGGGCCCGTGCGGTGGTCGGGTTTTTCCCCGCCAATGCAAGCGCCGATGATGACATCGCGGTGTTTGCCGATGAGGCGCGTCAAGCCGTCAAGGTTCGGCTGCATCATTTGCGGCAGCAAAAATCCAAGCCGCAGAATCAGCCCCAATCCTGCCTGGCGGATTTCATCGCGCCGCTAGGTTCAGGGCGCGCCGATTACCTGGGAGCGTTCGCGGTGACCTCAGGGATAGGCATCGACGAACACGTGGCGCGCTTCGAAGCCATGCACGATGACTACAGCAGCATCATGCTCAAGGCGCTGGCCGATCGACTGGCGGAGGCTTTGGCCGAGCGAATGCATGAGCGGGTTCGGCGCGAGCTATGGGGATACGCGCCGCATGAACGGCTGGATAGCGCGGGGCTGATTGCCGAACGGTACCAGGGAATTCGGCCCGCCCCGGGATACCCGGCCTGCCCCGAGCACACGGAGAAAGCCACTCTTTGGCAGCTGCTCGATCCGGAGCGCAATGCCGGCATTCGCTTGACCGAGTCCTTTGCGATGCTGCCAACGGCCGCGGTCAGCGGATTTTATTTCTCGCATCCTCAGGCTCACTACTTCGGCGTGGGCCAAATCGACCGCGATCAAGTGGCGAGCTACGCTCAGCGCAAGGGATGGAATGTCGCCGAAGCGGAGCGCTGGCTCGCGCCAATCTTGGGCTACGAGCCGGCGGGCGATACGGCCGACGCGGCCTGAAATGGAGCGGTTGAACGTCATGGTCTAAGGAGTGCTGCGGCTGGCTGCGGGCGGAGGGGCGGATTTAGCCGCCGCGAGAATTTGCCGCGCGAGGTTGGCGTAATCACCATCGAAATGATGGCCGCCCTTGAGCTTCACGGTCAGGAACTTTGTCGGATCGAGCTTTGGGCACACCGAGTCGGTCTCGTCCGCGCCGTAGATGCACAGCACCGGCACGCCGGCAATGCGACTGATCTCCGGCAGCGTCGCCGGCCCCGAATCGCTGTCCGAGACCCAGCTGGTCAGGTGAAACTCGAACAAAGCGTGCTCGGACATTCCCATGACGGCCGTCAATGCGACGTGGTCCCGGGTTGCCTGCGGCAGGCGGTTGACCGCGAAGGGCAGAACGTCGGCGCCTTGCGAATAGCCGATCAGCAGTGCCCGCTGCTTGCCGAAATGCGCGAGGTAGTAGCGAATTAATCGATCGGTATCCGCGGCGAGGCCCTCCGGCGTGCGCGCGCTCCAGAAGTAACGCAACGAATCGAGGCCGACGACCGGAATGCCTTGGGCGCTCAAAGCGGCGGCGACGTCTTGGTCGAGCCCCGCCCACCCACCATCGCCGGACATGATGAGGGCAAAGCTATCGGTGCTCGAGCTGCCGGCCTGCGCGGGCACCTCGACGACCGGTAAATCGCTTAACGTTGCAGGCGGCGGCGGCACGCGGGTCGGATTCTGCGAGGCGAGTTTCTGGTATGCGGCTGCGAACTGCGGCATCCACGCGGCCGGCGATGCGAAATCCTGACTTACATTCGGCAAGGTCACGAGCGCCGCGCCGCGAACCTGGGACAGGAATTGTCGGACCGTGTCCGCCGGGCAGACCTCGCCGAGGCCGCCCTGCAGGTCGAGCCATGGATTGCCGAGATTCTTGACCGGCAGAAGATCCACGGCGCGGGCGCGCGTGCGGCGCGTGAATTCGGGACCGGAGGCCTGGCACAACGGCTTTTCCAAATCGAGGCTGGGGCAAAACCCCAAGGTCAAGGCAGCCGCGAACGTGTTTCGCGGCGCTTGCGCGAGCATGGCATACGACATGGACGCGCCCGAGGAAATCCCCACGAGAAGCGGAGCGAGGTAGGTGCCGGAGTGAAAGTAGGCCTGCACGAAGTGGCTCAAATTCTCCAGGTCCCCATCGGGATATGCGCACTGACCTCCGTCGGCTTCGATGCTGGTCTTGAACCTCCTCCAGTCGATGCCGGCGACCATCGCGCCGCGTTGCGCGAGCTTAAGCGCGATGGCCTCCGCGGCGGGGGTCCAGCCTTCGTCGCCGGACAGCAGCAGCGCAAAACTGGTGGGTGCGCCGATTGGAACGTAGACGGGAATATCGTGGAAGCGGCCGTGGTTCAGCCGCTGCGCCTTGGCCGGCGCAGTTGGGGATGCACCGACGGACGGCGTTGCGCCGGGAGTTGGAGCGCCGGAAGTTTGAGCGGCGCCGGGAGTTTGAGCGCCGGCGGCACCGACGAGGGCGGCCGCGAGCAGCATTGATTTCAACCGCAACTTCGCCACCCTTTGGCTATCGGAGCCGCGAGTATCGCCCATGGTGCGTCTCGGCGAAAGCCGGGGCGCAGCGCCGCGCGGCGCGCGCACGATGTCAACGTTTAGTCACAGTCGGCGAGTAGCATGCCGCGCGTGAAGTCCATCGACCTCGTGTATTTCAATGCCGGCGGAGGGCATCGCTCGGCGGCCGTGGCGCTCGACACCGTGATCCGCGAAATGGCGCTGCCCTGGCAGGTGAGGCTGGTCAATCTCTTCGAAGTGCTCGATCCGCGGGACGTGTTCGGCAAGACCACGGGAATGAAGCCCGAACAGTACTACAACGCGCGTCTCGCCCGCGGCTGGACTCTGGGGTTGGGCCAGGAGCTGAAGGTTTTGCAGGCGCTCATTCGATTGAGCCACAAGTCGTTGACCGCCCAGCTACAGCGCTTCTGGCAGAACAGCCAGCCGGACCTGGTGGTGTCGCTGGTGCCGAATTTCAACCGGGCCATGTATCAGGCGCTCGCGCTCGCGCGGCCGAACGCTCCCTATGTGACGATTCTCACGGATTTTGCCGATTCGCCTCCGCATTTTTGGATCGAGCCGCATCAGGCGCAGCACTTGATCTGCGGCACCGACAAGGCGGTCGCCCAAGCGCGCGCGGCCGGCTACGACGACGCGCACATTCATGCGACCTCCGGGATGATCATTCGTCCCGATTTCTACCGAAGCCTGAACATCGACCGGCGCGCCGAGAGGCGCAAGCTCCTGCTCGACCCGGATCGGCCGACGGGCATCGTGATGTTCGGCGGTCATGGCTCGAAAGCCATGCGCCGGATCGCGAAACGCCTCGACGATACGCAGCTCATTCTCGTCTGCGGACACAATTCCGACTTGGCCGATGATTTGCGCGCAAGAAGTTCGCGGGCGCCTCGAGCCGTGATCGGATTCTCCACCCAAATCCGCTACTTCATGCAGCTCAGCGACTTCTTCATCGGCAAACCGGGTCCAGGCAGCATCAGCGAGGCCATCCAACAGCGGCTCCCCGTCATCGTCGTGCGCAACGCCTGGACCATGCCTCAGGAGCGCTATAACGCGGACTGGGTCGAAGAGCACGAGGCCGGGTTGGTATTGGACTCCTTCAGCGCCATCGGCAGCGGGGTATCCGCCGTGACGAGCCGCCTCGATGAGTATCGCGCCGCCGTCGCGCGCGTTCAGAACCGTGCGATATTCGAAATACCCGTCATTCTCGACGGTATTTTGCGTCTCAGCGCCGGTTCGGGTAAGCGTCGATTTCAACCAGCATTTCCGGCCCGCCCAGCGACTGCATCTGGCCAAGGATCCATTCGCGCCGCTGCTGCACGTACCTGGACGGCGCTGCCGCCGAATAGCGCTCTGGGTTTGGCAATACGGCGGCGAGCACGGCAGCATCAGCGCGGCTGAGCCGGCTGGCGGGTTTGTGGAAGAATCGTTGCGCGGCGGCCTCGGCGCCGTAAGTGCCGAGCCCAAATTCGGCGATATTCAAATACATCTCCAATATCCGCCGCTTCGGCCACAGCCCCTCGATCAGGAGCGTGAAGTAGGCCTCGAGCCCTTTGCGAAAATAGCTGCGTCCGGACCAGAGGAATAGGTTCTTGGCGACCTGCTGGCTGATGGTGCTGGCGCCGCGCACCTTATGATTGTGCTGATTGAGAGCGTACACCTTTTCGATGGCCTCCACGTCGAAGCCCCAGTGTTCCGGAAACTTCTGATCTTCCGAAGCCACGACTGCGAGCGGCAGATTGGGCGAGATTCGACCCAGGTCGACCCAGCTATGGCGGAACGCATAGTTGGGGTCGCGGCTCGTCCAAGCCGCGACCTGCGCCTCGGCCATGAATGCGGTGAAGGGCGGGTTGATCCAACGCAGCGACGCCACCGCGAGGACACTCGCCAGAAGAGCAATCCCAACCAGCCACGCGGCGCCCCGGAGCAGCCGGCCCAAGGTGGATCTCTTGCCCGCCACGCAGGCGTTAGGCGGGCACTACCCGCACGCTCTTCATGATGACCGCGTCGACCGGCACATCGTCGAAGCCGCGCCGCCGGCCGGTCTCGACCGCGGCGATCTTGTCGACGACGTCCATGCCATCGGTGACGCGCGCAAAAACCGCGTAGCCGAAATTGCCGCGCGAATGATCGAGGAAATCGTTGTCCTTCAGATTGACGAAAAACTGCGAAGTCGCGCTGTTGATGTCGTTGGTGCGCGCCATCGAGAGCGTGCCGCGCTTGTTCTTGAGGCCGTTGTCCGCCTCGTTCTTGACGGGCGGCTGCGTGCGCTTCTGCGTCATGTCCTCGGTAAAACCGCCGCCTTGGATGACGAAGCCCGGAACGATCCGGTGGAAGATCGTGCCGTCGAAGAATTTATCCTCGATGTAGCGTTGAAAATTGGCCACCGACAAGGGCGCCTCCTTTTCGAATAGCTCGACGGTGAAGTCCCCCAGCGTGGTTTCGAAGCGGATCATGGCGTTGTTCCTAATGTTGCGAGTGAGCGGTTCCCAGCGTAACGCGGGGTTTGCCGGAGAGATCGGGATGCGTTCGAATGTCCTCGAAGCCGTTGCGCTCGAGTAGCTGCGCGACGGCGCTCGCTTGGTCGGCGCCGTGCTCCAGGATCAGCCAGCCGCGTTCGTGCACGTGGCCCGCCGCACCGGCGGCAATCGCCGACAACGCCTCGAGCCCCGTCGGTCCGTCGCACAGCGCGATCGCGGGCTCGGCCGCGAGTTTTTCGAGCGCAGGATCCGCGGCGGCAACATAGGGGGGATTGGCGACGATCATGTCGAATCGTCGGCCGGGCACCGCCGAGAACCAGGATCCCAGACGCCACTCGATGTTGAAGATCTTGAGGTCGCGGGAGTTCTGCATCGCGACGTCGAGCGCCGGTCGCGAGATCTCGACGCCCGTCACCTTGACATCAGGCCTTTCGGAGGCAATGGCGAGCGCGATGGCACCGCTGCCCGTGCCCAGATCGAGAACCGAACTTGGGCGCTCCCGAGGCAATCGCTCGAGGGCGAGTTCCACCAAGACTTCAGTTTCCGGCCGAGGCACGAGCACCGCCGGCGAGACGCTAAGCTCGAGCGACCAGAATTCCCGCCTGCCCGTCAAGTACGCAACAGGCGCTCCCCGCCGGCGTTGTTCGATCAGGCTCGCATACTGTCGTTCGCATTCGACAGCGACGGATTCATTGCCGCGCGCGATCAATCCCGAGCGCGGCAGTCCCAAGATTTTGCCGAGCAGCAATTCGGCGTCGAGGCGCGGCGAGTCGCTGTGGCCAACGAGACTGCGGGCGGCCTGCTGCAAAGCTTCGGAGACCGTGTTCATTCAATCGTTTGCTGCGCCAGCTCTTCGGCCTGGTGTTCTTGATTCAACGCACGGATCAGCTCGTCGAGGTGGCCGTTCATGACCTCATCGAGCTTGTAGAGAGTCAAATTGATGCGATGATCGGTCACCCTGCCTTGCGGGAAATTGTAGGTGCGTATGCGCTCGGAACGATCGCCCGATCCCACCTGCAATTTGCGCGATTGAGCTTGTTGACTCTGCTGCTTTTCGCGCTCCGCGGCAAGCAGCCGCGATTTCAACAAGGACATGGCGCGCGAACGGTTCTTGTGCTGTGAGCGCTCGTCCTGGCATTCGACCACGACGCCGGTGGGCAGATGCGTGATGCGAATGGCCGAGTCGGTCTTGTTGACGTGCTGGCCGCCCGCGCCGGAAGCACGAAACGTGTCGATGCGAAGGTCGGCAGGGTTCAAATCGACGGCCTCGACTTCCTCCAACTCGGGCAGGATCGCCACCGTACAGGCGGAGGTATGAATACGTCCCTGCGCCTCGGTGGCGGGCACGCGCTGCACGCGGTGCGTTCCGGACTCGAACTTCAGCAGCGAATATGCGCCGCGTCCGATGATGCGACTGATGATTTCCTTGTAGCCCCCGTGCTCGCCCGGGCTTTCGCTCAAGGTCTCGACTTCCCAGCCCTTCGACTCGGCATAGCGGGTGTACATGCGAAACAGGTCCCCGGCGAAGATGGCCGCTTCATCGCCGCCGGTACCGGCACGCACCTCGAGGAAGATATTGCTGTCGTCGTGCGGATCCTTCGGCACCAGAAGGCGCTGCAGCTCCGCTTCCTCGGCGGCGATGCGCGGCGCGAGGTCGGCGAGTTCTTCCTCGCCCATCGCCTGGGTGGCGGCATCCTTGTCCGACGCCAGCTCGTGGGCAACGGCGAAGTCGCGCTCGAGCGCGACGAAGCGCCGGTAGCGCTCAACGAGCGGCGCCAATTTCGAGTACTCCATCGACAGTTCGCGGAATTGGTTTTGACGCGCAATGATGTCCGCGTCCGAGAGAAGACGGCTGATCTCCTCGAATCGCTCGTCCAATTTTTCGAGCTTGCGCCGGATGGAATCTTTCATTTGGCGCGAATTATAGCGGGCATTTTACTCAATGCCGGTCGCGTTCTTCGATCAATAGCCGCGTCACGGCGTCCGCCAGGTCCGAATCGGCAAGCTCAGCGGCCTGGCGCAGGGCCTGCGTCGGCGCGTGCAACAGCCGATTGGTCAGGGTGTTGGCGAGATACTCGAGGACCTCATCGGCGGATTTACCCGCGGCCAGCATGCGCCGCGCTTGTTCCACGCTTTGCAGCCGGATCCCGTCGGCCTGTTGGCGCAGCGCTCGGATGGCGGGGCCCGCGTCGTGGGCGCGTGACTCGGCGAGAAATTTGGCGACTTCTTCCTCGATGACGACCCGCGCTCCGCCGGCCGCCACGACGCGCTGCTGCCGATTCTCGTCGATCAGCTGCTGCAGATCGTCGATCGAGAACAGATACACGTCTTCCAGATCGGCCACCGCGGGTTCGATGTCGCGCGGCACCGCCAAATCCACCATGAAAATCGGCCTGCGGCGCCGCGCGCGAATGGCCGACTCGGCGGCACTCCTCGTGATCAGCGGGACCGCGCTCGCCGTGCAAGCAATGACGATATCGGCCTGGGCCAATTCCGTATCGAGGTCCTCGAGTCCGACGGCGTGGGCTTTGAGTTCCGCCGCCAGCGTCTGTGCCCGTCCCAAGGTGCGGTTGGCAATGACCAGGCGCTTGACCCCGGCGCTCTTGAAATGGCGGGCGGCGAGCGCGTTCATCTCGCCGGCACCCACCATCAGGGCGGTGTGGGCGCTCAAGTCCGAATAGACGCGCCGCGCCAAGCTCACGGCGGCGGACGCAATAGATACCGCGTTCTCGCCGATCCGAGTCTCCGAGCGCACGCGTTTGGCGGCAGAGAAGGCCGCTTGGAAGAGCTTGTTGAGCGAGGGGCCCGTGCTGCCGGCTGCCTGTGCCGCGCGGTACGCGTCTTTCAACTGGCCCAGGATTTGCGCCTCCCCGAGCACCATGGAATCGAGGCCCGAAGCGACGCTAAAGGCGTGCTCGATGGCGCGTTGTTCCTGATGAACGTAGAGACTGGGGGCGAGGTCGAGGTTATCGCCATGGTGGCGTTCGAGCCAGCGTGACAGCTCCGCGCCGCTCGCCGATCCCGCCCAGTACACTTCGGTGCGATTGCACGTCGACAGGATCACGACCTCCGCCACGCCTGCTTCCTGGCGCAGCGTGCGCAAAGCCGTCAGCAACCGCTCCTCGCTGAACGCGATCTTTTCGCGCAGAGCGACGGGTGCAGTCTTATGGTTGAGGCCGAGGACGTTGAATGGCATTGAGCGTTTTTGAGCCTAACCCTTTGATTCTGGTGGAAGAGGAATTGCTAGATCGAGCACGAATCCGCCGCATCAGGGTAGTCATTTCGCTATAGTGAGACGTGCTCTCGATTTCAATTTTCGCAAGGACTTCGCTAGGCCTTGGGCTTGCCGCCTGCGCCGCCTGTGCCGGTACCCGACGACCCGCCGAAGACGCCCCGGTCCCGCAGTCATTTTATACTGTCACGGCGGAGATAGCCTTGGCGCGGCACCAGCCGCGTCTCGCGGCGCTCCAATATGCCGCCGCGGCGGCGAATGAAACCGACGTCGGCTTGCTCGAACGGGCGGCACAAGTCGCAGCCGACTCGTTGCAACCGACGCTGGCGGCCAAGGTTGCTGCGCGTTGGACCCTGGTTGACCCAAAGTCCGTAAATGCACAACGCGCGGCAGCGCAAGCCGCGTTGGCGCTGTACCACATCGATCAAGCAGCAACGC
Organism: Steroidobacteraceae bacterium; assembly: GCA_035569355.1. Lineage (GTDB taxonomy): Bacteria > Pseudomonadota > Gammaproteobacteria > Steroidobacterales > Steroidobacteraceae > Bog-1198. The sequence goes on along the minus strand of DATMNF010000109.1, from coordinate 4,234 downwards.
ACTATAGCATCGTGCTCACGTACTCGCCGCTCGGCACGGATGCGGAATTCGCGGCGCTCGAAACCTACCTCGCAGCCAGTGACAACATCTTCGGATCGCGTCAGCTCGCGGATCGTTTGGCGTCGTTGTTCCCGGCCTCCGCCGCGGCGTTGCGAGTGCAAGGGTTCGCTGCTTTGCGTGCTGACGATCCTGCCGCCGCCGTGCAAAGCTTTAAGGCGGCGTTGGCGCTGCCGGCCGCGAGTGCTCATGAAAGCGAGGAGGCGACGCGGCGCGAGTTGCAGCAGACATTGGCGCGCGCACGAATCCTCGCCGGCGATACCGACAGTCCGCTGGCCCAAGCCCAGGACAAACTCGAGAGCGACAATACCCCCGCGAATCGCCTCGACTACGCCCTTTTGCTGATGACGGCGCAGCGTGATTCTGCAGCGACGCAGCAATTGGAAGTTCTGGCGCAGAACTCCGAGTACGGTCCGGTGGCGCTGCGCTTGATGGGGCTCATCGAGTTTCAAGAAGGGCATCTGGACGCCGCTACCGCAAAGTTCGCCGAGCTGTTGCGGGCAGAGAAGTACCTCGACGACGCATTTTACTATTTGGCTCTCATCGCCGACCGTCACAATGACATTGAACACGCATTGCGCCTGTACGCCCAGGTGCAGAGCGGCGAGAACACCGTGCCGGCGCTGCTGCGCGCGACCGCGATACTGCAAGCGCACGGCGCCGCAGCCGCGGCCGACGAGTTGCTCGACCGGCTCCTCGAGGACGAACCGCAGCGCGCTCCGGAGATTCTCACCGCGCGCGCCCGGATGTACGCCGACGGAGGCGATTTTGGGCGAGCGAACGTCTTTCTCGAACGGGGTGTGAAGGAGTACCCGGACAATGCGGACCTGCGCTATGCGGAGGCGGCGATCTACGAAGAACAGGGACGAACCGGCGATGCCTTGCGTGAGTTGAAGCAGCTGCTCAAAGCGCGGCCGACCGACCCGGCGGCCATGAATGCGCTCGGGTACACGATGGCCGATCATTCCCTGGACTTGACGCGGGCGCGCGAGCTCATCGAAACCGCCCATGCGGCCGCGCCAAAAAATGCCGCGATTCTCGACAGTCTCGGCTGGGTGCTGTATCGCCAAGGGCACCCCGCGGACGCAGAGACCTACTTGCGGGCCGCCTACGCAGACGATCGTGGTGGCGACATCGCCGCGCATCTCGGCGAGGTGCTGTGGCAGCTCGGCAGTCACGCCGAGGCCGAACGCATCTGGTCCGAGGCCGGCGCCGTCGATGCCGACAATCGCCTCCTCAAGGCAACGCGGCAGCGCTTCCACGCGGCCCCGCCGCGCGCGCCCGCAACGCCGCAGCGGCTGCCCGTCGTGAATTGAGCCGATGCGCCGCGCACTGTCGATGTTGCTGTGTTGCGCCGTGCTCGGCGCGTGCGTGACGGCGCGGCGCGCCCCTCCGCCGGCCTCAGGATGGGAGCAGCGCGCTGCCGCCTTGCAGAAGCTCGATGCATGGCGGCTCGATGGCCGCGCCGCCGTAGCGCTCGGCACGCAAGGCTGGCAGGCCAGCTTGAATTGGCGTGAGCGAGGCGGTGCGGCGGAGGTTCACCTCTCCGGGCCGCTTGGGGTCGGCGCGCTGGTGCTCAGACGGACGCCCGATGGGCTTTCATTGAACGATGCACCGCCGAACGACGCCGTACAGGCGCAACTCCAAGAGCGTCTAGGGTTCGAGCCGCCGATCGATCACCTGCGGTATTGGCTGCTCGGAGTGCCCGACCCGAGCGCAGCCTTCGAGCTCGAGCGCAACGCTCAGGACCGCGCATCGCACTTGACGCAGGACGACTGGACGATCGATTACGATCGCTACATGACGATCGATGAGGACTTGCTTCCCGCGCACCTGGTGTTGACCCGCGAAGGCGTGCGCGTGCGCATCGCGGTCGATCATTGGGAGCTGCGGTGAACTCCTCGCGTCCGCTGCCTTGGCCGGCGCCGGCCAAGCTCAATCTGTTCCTGCACATCTTGGGCCGGCGGCCCGATGGGTATCACGAGCTGCAAACCTGTTTCCAGTTTCTCGATCTTTGCGATGAGATCACGCTCGAGGTGCGCGCCGACGGCCGGATCCGGCGCACCGTCGAGATTGCCGGTGTCCCCGAGGATGCCGATCTTTGCGTGCGCGCGGCTCGAGCGCTGCAATCGGCCGCCGCGTGCCCGTTCGGCGCGGACATCGGTGTCCTCAAGCGCATCCCCATGGGCGGCGGCCTTGGCGGGGGCAGCTCCGATGCGGCGACGTGCTTGGTCGCATTGAACCACTTGTGGAAAGTGCACTGGTCCGTCGACGATCTGGCGGCGCTCGGGCTTAAGTTGGGGGCGGATGTGCCCGTGTTCGTCCGCGGCCGGGCGGCGTGGGCGGAAGGTATCGGCGAGCGCCTGACGCCGTTGTATCCTCCGCTGGCGCCGCCGGAGGCTAACTATTTGATTCTTAAGCCAAATGTCAACGTCAGTACTGCGCAGGTATTTCAGGATGCTGAATTGACAAGGAATTCTGCGCCCATCACAATTCACGGTTTCCTGGCGTCTGGTGGACAAAACGATTGCCTGGGCGTGGTGCGGCGCCGATATCCTGAGGTGGCGCGCGCGCTCGATTGGCTGTCGGGCTTTGGGGTTGCGCGCCTCACGGGCACCGGAGCTTGCGTTTTTTTGGCGTGTGAGACGATTGAACAGAGGCAAGAAATAGTGCGGCGGTTGCCGCCCGGGTTACAAGCTTTTTTGGCACGCGGACTGAACGACTCGCCCTTGCTTGAAAGATTAGCGACTGCTTAAGTTTCGGCCCCGCTTGTCTGATGTTGATTCCAAGTTGGGGTGTCGCCAAGCGGTAAGGCAGCGGGTTTTGATCCCGCCATACGGAGGTTCGAATCCTTCCACCCCAGCCAATTTGAGCAGGGCCCATGTCGCAGAGTAAAGAGTTCGATGCATTGACGATTGCCGTGTTCACCGGCAAGGCGAACCCCATCCTCGCGCAGGAGATTACGCGGCACCTGCACGTGCAATTGGGCCGAGCCGATGTGGGCCGCTTCAGCGACGGCGAGGTGAGCGTCGAGTTGATGGAAAACGTGCGCGGGCGCGACGTGTTCATCGTGCAATCGACGAATCCGCCGGCGGAAAATTTGATGGAATTGCTGATGATGACGGATGCGTGCCGGCGGGCATCGGCGAAGCGCATCACTGCGGTGGTGCCGTACTTTGGGTACGGGCGCCAGGACCGGCGGCCGCGGGCGACGCGCGTCGCCATCACGGCTAAACTCGTCGCGAACATGATTGCGAGTGCGGGAGTGGATCGATTGCTGACGGTCGATCTGCACGCGGACCAGATTCAGGGCTTTTTCGACATCCCGGTCGACAACGTCTACGCATCGCCGGTGCTGCTGGGCGATGCTTGGAAGCAGAAGTACCAGAACATGGTCGTGGTGTCGCCGGATGTCGGCGGCGTGGTGCGTGCGCGCGCACTCGCGAAACGCCTGGACGACGCGGATCTCGCGATCATCGACAAACGGCGGCCGCGGCCGAACGAGTCGAAGGTCATGAACATCATCGGCGAGGTCGAGGGAAGGACCTGCGTCCTGATCGACGACATGGTGGATACCGCGGGCACGTTGTGCCAGGCGGCGCAGGCTCTCAAGGACGAGGGTGCGCTCAAGGTGGTCGCCTACATCACTCATCCGGTGCTGTCGGGCAACGCGATTGAGCGCATTTCGAAGTCCGTAATGGATGAATTGGTGGTGACCGACACGATACCGTTGTCGGACGCCGGTAAGGCCTGCAAGCGGATACGCCAGCTCAGCGTGGCGGGACTGCTCGCGGAAACGGTGCGGCGAATCAATGACGAGGAATCGGTCAGTTCGCTGTACATAGATTGATGAATGAATGGTCGGTGTCCGCGCAATTGGTCGCGATGCGCGGGCGCCGTTTTTGTGATGCAACTGGAGAAGATTATGAAAACCTCTTTCGAACTCGTCGCCGAGTTCCGCGAGACGCAAGGCAAAGGTGCGAGCCGCCGCCTGCGTCACGACGGAAAAGTGCCGGCAATTCTCTATGGCGGCCACCTGGCCGCGCGTGCTTTGACCTTGAGCCATCAGAAGCTTCTGATCATGCTCGAGAACGAGCGCTTTTATTCGACCATCTTGAATTTGAAGGTGGGCGAAGAGTCGCAGGCGGCGATCTTGAAGGACGTGCAGCGGCACCCG
>DATMNF010000108.1:0-12896 GCA_035569355.1 Steroidobacteraceae bacterium | reverse complement strand
CTGGCGGGCGCCATCGAGCAGAACGGCTACACGCGCGTAGGCGGGCGGCAAAGGCTGCCGCTCAACGTGCGCTGGATCAGCTCGGCGCAGGACAACTTCGAATTGCGTGCCTCGCCCGAACCGTTCCGCCGAGACCTCGTGGCGCATCTCAACGTCATCGCGCTGCGGGTGCCGCCGCTGCGCGACTATGCCGAGGACGTACCGGACCTGTTGCGCTATTACGTGGATCGCTTGGTCGACGACCAACATCTGCCGCTGCGCCGCTTCAGCGTTGCTGCGCAGAATCGGCTGCGCAATTATCCCTGGCCAGGGAACATCGGTGAGCTGAAGAACCTGGTGCAGCGTGTGCTGGTCCTTGGCGTGGGCGAGGAGATTCGGCTCGAGGAGATCGAGCGCGAACTGGCGGTGAAACTGGCAGTTGACGAGCCCCTGGTGAAACAAGACTTGCTCGCGCTGCCCTTGCGCGAGGCGCGCGAACAATTCGAGCGAGCCTACCTGCAGCAGCAGCTGCTCTTGTGCAACGGCAAAGTCGGCCAGCTGGCCAAGCGGGTCGGCATGGAGCGCACGCATCTGTACCGCAAATTGCGTGCATTAGGCGTCGATTTTCGCCAATTGGGCGAGGATTAGGCGATTCAGACGGGTTCCTGCTAGTCCCCGACGCGAATCACCAGCACGTCGACATCGGCTTTGCGCAGGATTTGCCGCAGGCGATTGAGTTCGTCCAGCTTGGATATCGGCCCTATGCGGATGCGGTGCCAGGTATCGTTGTCGACGGACACCTTTTGGACCTTGGATTCGACCCCTTGCAGCGCCAGTTTCGCGCGCACACGATCCGCGTCGGCGAAGTTCTTGTACGAACCGGCTTGCAATACATAGGTTCCGCGGCGCGTCTCAGGCACCGATTTGCTGTCCGGCCGCACATCCTTGTCTTTCTCGGGGACCACCATTTCGAATTTCGGCAGCATGTCGTAGAAGTCGTAGGATTTCGCCGTCTCGTCCGCGCCGGGATCTTGGGCTTCCGTATCGGGAAGCTCGCTGCCGCGGAATTTTCTCTTGTCCGCCTTGCCGATCCTCGCGGTCGGCGCGTCAGGGCGGTGGTCCTTGATATACACGATTCCGGCGACGGCAAGGCCCAGCGCCAATCCGCCGACAGCTCCCATCCATCCGGAGAAGCCCGCGGGCTTTCTACGCTTGGTCCTGTAGTCGCGCGCCATTGGCCTCGGCTCCCGGGTCTACATCGTCTCGGGCGCGGAAACGCCCAGCAATCCGAGGCCGTTGCGTACGACGGTTTGTGCTGCCAGCGCAAGATTCAAACGAGCGTCGCGCAGTGCCGCATCGTCCACGATGAACTGATGCGCGCTATAGTTCGCGTGAAAGTCGTTCGCCAAATCCCGCAGGTAGTGCACCAGAGTATGCGGTGCGCGCTGCACCGCGCACTGCCTGATGATTTCGGGGTACGCGCAGACGCGCTTGATCAACTGCAGCTCCTGCGCTTGAGTCAGCTGGCCGAGGGAAGCCATCCCTCGGCCCACGTCGTGGACGAGTCCGCGCTCCTCGAGTTGCCGCATGACGCTGGCGACCCGCGCGTGCGCGTACTGAATGTAGTACACCGGATTATCGTTCGAGCGGGCGGTCGCGAGTTCCACATCGAAATCGAGATGCTGATCGTTGCTGCGCATGACGTAGAACAGCCGCGCAGCATCGTTCCCCACTTCCTTGCGCAAATCGCGCAAGGTGACGAACTCGCCCGAGCGCGTCGACATTTGCGCCTTTTCGCCTCCGCGGAACAACGATACGAATTGGACGAGGCGCACCTCGAAGGAATCCGCGGGTCCGCCGAGCGCTACCAATCCCGCGCGCAGGCGGGTGATGTAGCCGTGATGGTCGGCGCCCCAGATATAGAGCAAATGATCGAAGCCGCGTTCGAGCTTGTTGAAGACATAGGCGATGTCCGACGCGAAATACGTCTTGACGCCGTTCTCGCGCACCATCACCCGGTCTTTCTCGTCGCCATAGTCGGTGCTCTTGAACCACAATGCGCCGTCTTTCAAATAGGCGTGTCCCGCCCGCTTCAGCGCGTCGATCGCCCGTCCGATCGAACCGTCGTCGCTCAAGGATCGCTCGGAGAACCAGCAGTCGAAGGTGACGCCGAACTCGCGCAGGTCTTCGCGAATGTCGTTCAAGATCCCCGCTAGCGCGAGATCGAGGACGCGGCGAAACGCGGCGTCCCCAATCAGGAGCCGAGCGCGCACAATCAATGCATCGATGTGGACGTCCTTATCGCCTCCCTGCGGCTCATCGGGCGGCAGATCCTCGAAGATTTCCGCCGCGGCGCGGCGCAATCCCATGCCTTCGGCGGCGAATAGCTGCTCGCCGATCGCCGCAATGTAGTCGCCGCGGTAGCCGTTCGCGGGAAACGCGAAACGCTCGCCGCACGTTTCGAGATACCGCAGCCAGGTGCTGACCGCGAGAATTTCCATTTGCCGGCCCGCATCGTTGATGTAGTACTCGCGCTCCACGCGGTACCCGACCGCCTCCAGCAGATTGGCGACGCTCGCGCCGAAGGCGGCATGCCTGCCGTGACCCACGTGCAAAGGGCCTGTCGGGTTCGCCGACACGAATTCGACCTGCACAGAACGCCCGCCGCCCACCAGCGATCGGCCGTAACCGCGGCCATCCTGCAACACCTTGCCGATTTCGGCGTGATAGGCGCCCGGCGAGAGAAAAAAATTGATGAAACCGGCGCCGGCAATATCGACCTTGACGACTTCCGGGCTTGGCGGCAGAGCGCGCACCAGGGCCTGCGCCAGCGTGCGTGGATTCTGTCGCGTCCCCTTGGCGAGGCGCATGGCGAGATTGCTGGCGAAATCACCATGCCGGGAGTCGCGCGTGTTTTCGACCTCGACGCCGACATCGCGTGCGGCGGCGGGCACCAAGTCTTCCGGCAACGCCGCAAGGGCTTGTTCCAATAATTTTTCGATCAAAGTCTTCAAGGCAAAACCCAAAAGTCAGGAGTACAAAGGGTCCGCAGTTTACCGCTGCGCGCGTCCGCAATCTCCTCAATCTACCTCCAGCGGGTCCACATCGATCGACCAGCGCAGGCCGGGAGGCCTGGACAGCCGCTCCACGTGCGGCAGCCAGCCTTTGAGGAACCGCTGCAAGGTGGACCGCGCGGCAGTCTCGATCAGGAGATGCGCTCGAAAGTAGTCTGCCCGCCGCGCTATCAGGGCACTCGCGGGCCCCAGCACCTTGACGGCCGTCTCGTTCAGCAAGCGGCTGGAGTCGACCGCGGCGCGCAGATATCCCTCCAATGCGAGGTTGTCTTTGGCTTCCGCGCGCAGCATCGCCAGCCGCGAGTATGGCGGCCAACCGGCTTCGCGCCGCTCTTCCAGAGCGCTGACCGCAAATCCCTCATAGCCTTCCGTGACGAGTCGATTCAGCAGCGGGTGCTCGGGAAACTGCGTCTGAATCAAGACTTCGCCGGGCAGCGAACCGCGCCCCGCGCGGCCGGCGACCTGCGTGATGGTCTGCGCAAGCCGCTCGGTGGCTCGGAAGTCGCTGGCGAACAACCCCTGGTCGGCATCCAGGATCACCACCAAGCTGACTTGCGGAAAGTGATGGCCCTTGGTGAGCATTTGCGTGCCGACAAGTATCCGTGCCTCGCCGCTGTGAACGCGATCGAGTACGTTCTCTACCGCACCGCGCGCCGAGGCCGTGTCGCGGTCCAGGCGCGCGAGCGGCGCGTCCGGGAACAACCGCGCCAACGTCTCTTCGACCCGCTCGGTACCCTGGCCCAAGGGATTCAAGGCTTGACCGCAATTTCCGCAAATCGCCGGTACGGGGCTATGTGCGCCGCAGTGGTGACAGCGTAGTTGCTGCGCGCGCTGGTGCAAGGTCATTCGCGCGTCGCAATGCTTGCATGGCGCAACCCAGCCGCACGCGCTGCAGAATAAACTCGGCGCATACCCACGGCGGTTCAAGAATACGATGATTTGGCCGTTTGCCTGCAGGTGCCGCGCCATGGCCTGCATCGCCGGCGTAGACAAGCCCTGATCGGAGGCGTGCTTGCGCAGGTCCACCAGCGACATCAGCGGCGTCCGCGCCGCACCGGGCCGCTGCGGAAGCAAATGCCTCGAATAGCGCCCGGACGCAGAATTTTCCAGGGTCTCCAGCGACGGCGTCGCAGAGCCGAGAATGATGGGCACTCCCGCAAGCCGAGCCCTGACCACTGCCAGATCGCGCGCCGAGTAACGAAAGCCTTCATGCTGCTTGTACGAGGGGTCGTGCTCCTCGTCGACGACGATGAGTGCGAGCTTTGGCAGGGAAGTGAACACTGCGGAACGGGTGCCAATGATGATGCGCGCCCGGCCGCTGTGCGCTGCGCGCCAAGCGTCGCGGCGCTCATTGCCCCCGAGAGCCGAGTGCAGCGCCACCACGCCGGAGCTGAAACGGCGGCGGAAGCGATCAACCAGCTGCGGCGTCAAGGCGATCTCGGGCACCAACACCAGAGCCTGCCCCCCGGCTTCGATGGCGGCGGCGATGAGGCGCAGATACACCTCGGTCTTTCCGCTGCCGGTTACGCCGTACAAGAGATGCACGCCAAAGGACGACAACGACGCAAGGATGGCGGCGACGCAGTCAGCTTGGTGTTGGGTGAGAGCTACTTCGCTCGGATGCGATTCCACCTTGCCTTCGTCGGGCGCCTCCGCTTGCATTGCGGCCCACCCTCGGGCCGCCAGTGCGAGCAAATGCGCGCTCTTGAAGCCGCCGGCCACCTCATCGATCGTGGCGCGCCCCCTGCTCTCGAGCCACGCGAGAAGAGCTCGTTGTCGGGGCGCGCGCCGGGTGCTGGGCGCAGACAACTCTTGGCGTCCCGCTTCGGTCAGGGACCACCATTCGGTTGGCTTGAGGGCCGGCTGACCTGCTCGCACGCCGACCGGCAATGCGGCCGCAAACACTTCGCCGATCGGGTGGTGGTAGTACTCGGCCGCCCAGCGCAACAGGTCAAAGGTGACCGGATCGACAACCGGCTTCTCGTCCAGAATCCCGAAAGCTGTCTTCAACTTCGAGGCAACGATCGAGGACTCGGCGGCGGTCCCAACCAAGATGCCGACCAACTGTTGGCGGCCGAAGGGCACCCGCACCCGCACTCCGGGTGTGGGTGCGCCATCGGCCCCCCCGTCTGCGAGCGATACCGGCGCTCGATAATCGAACACGCGCCGCAACGGCGTGTCCAATGCGATCTGCAAAATCATTGGTCCTTTTGTCCACAAAACATGTGGATAAGTCTGTTGAGAACCCGGGATCATCTAGCTTAAGTGCCCGTTCCGTTTCGGCTCGCCACCAAATTGGCGAAAAAGTATCCTAAATCGAAATGACTCTTTCAAATTCAGTAAGTTACGCCCCCCTCTGGATCCTGCTATGAGGTGTGGATTGAAAATATTTCAGTGGAAGTCATAGTCAGTGTGCGTAAGTCGCTGATCTTGCGCAGACCGCGCCGTCAACCACAGCGGCAGATAGGCGTTTATACCTGGAATGGCGGCGGTCCGTCGACGCCAAGAGGACGAGGCATGCCGCGCTTTGATAACCTGAACGCAGCTAGGATGGTCTGGGATGGTCCCGCTCCAGCACCTGAGGAAGCGGTTCTGGAGTACACGCGAGAACTCGAGAAATTCTTGGCTGAGATCGAGCGGCGCGCATTCCGCATGGCTCAGGTTGCGCTGCGTGATCCCGATGACGCGCTCGATGCGGTCCAAGACGCGATGTTCAAACTTGCCCGCAATTACGCATCACGACCGAGCACCGAATGGCGTCCTTTGTTCTATCGAATTTTGGAAAACGGCATACGCGATCTGCAGCGGCGGAGGTCGGTACGCAAACGCTTCATGACTTGGCTGCCTGGTGCGAAAGAGGACCCTGACCAGGAAGCTCAAGATCCGCTCGACACCGTTGCGGACCCGGCCCCGCCGATTCCTGAAGCCTTGATGCAGGGGCAGGCGATGCTCAAGCTCGAAGCGTCGTTGCGCTCCCTGCCGGCGCGGCAACGCGAAGCGTTCATGCTGCGTAACTTCGAAGGTTTGGATGTGGCTGAAACAGCGACCGCGATGGGTTGCTCGGAAGGAAGCGTCAAGACGCACTACTCGCGCGCGGTTCATGCCCTGCGCGAACAACTGGGCGAGGTCTGGTGATGAGCGAACAACTACCCGTGCCGCCAGGCGATTCCTTCGAGGAGCGGACCCGTACACTGTTTCAGGACAGCGTCGACGGCTTGGACTTCGCGATGCGCTCGCGCCTCACGCAGGCACGCAACGCCGCGATCGAAGCGGCTTCCGCGCGCCGCCCGCGTTGGTTTTCCCGCGTCGGAGTGCTCGCGCCGGCGGGTGTGACCGCCGCCGCGGTGCTCGGCGCATTCCTGTGGGTGGGATCGCCATTGGGTCAGCACGCCGCTACAGTAGCCGCCGATGGCCTGTCGAATTTCGAAGATCTGGAAATCGTCGCGTCCACGGACGAGGCTTCAGGCGACACAATGGACATGTTGCAGGACGATATTGAATTTTATGACTGGGCGGATAAAGCGGCGAATCCGGTACCCCCGGCCCAGGGTTGACTTGACATGGAGAAGGCAGTGGCTCCTGTTCGGCGTTATCGCATGCACAGCGGCCATTGCCGGGCCGCCCCCGTCGGCCGCTCCGCCGGCGCCGCAAGCGACGCAGCAATCGCCGCCGCCGGGGGCGCATCAGCCGTCGTCAGACGGCGCGCCCGATGATGATTTCATCGAGTTCTTGGGCGCGGATGACACGGGCGATGCAGCTTGGTGGGAATTCTTGAAGAGGGTGCCGCCGCGCGGAGGAAATCCTCCCGCAACGCCGCCCCAGGAAGCAAGGTAATGGTGAGGGCGCTCTTCCTCTGTGCAGGTCTACTCTTCGCGGCCGCGAGCGGTTTCGCGCAGGTGCCCGCGCCTCCTGCGCCCGCGCAAGCACCCCCGCCTGCAGCGGCGCCCAAGGCATGGAACTCGATGTCGCCCGAACAGCAACAGTTGCTGCACAGCTACCAAGACAAGTGGGAGAGCCTGCCCCCGGAGCGCCAGCAGGCGCTGGCAAAGGGCAGTCAGCGCTGGCTGTCGATGTCGCCGGAGCAGCGCTCGAGCGCGCAGCAGCGCTTCACTCAATGGCGTGCCATGCCGCCGGAGCAACGGCAACAGCTGCGTCAACGTTGGCAGCAGTTCAAGGGCATGCCGCCGGAACAACAACAACGGGTGCGCGAATCCTTCAACCGGTTTCGGCAAATGCCGCCGGAGCGGCGCATGGAACTGCGCAAGCAATGGCGTCAGATGAGTCCGGCCCAGCGCCGCGGCGCCATGCAGCGGCCGGCACCCCGGCGCAACCCGCGATAGCGGCTCTCAAGGCTGGTAGCTGCGCTCGGCGTGCGCAAGCACTTCCGCGCGGCTGAAATACACGTCCCGGAATAATCCCTGAGTGAACATCTGCGCTTGGTCGGTGAAGTGCGGCGATGCAGGGTCGCCGCTTTCACCGCCGCTCAAGATGGCCTTCGCGTGAACGGCCGGCCCGAATTCCACTGCCGCGACGAAGCCATTCCCGACCGATCCATAGATCTTCTTGGTCTTGCGAGGGTATGGGGAGTCGAATGAGGCCAAGGCGCCCCAGTTGGATGAGGCAAAGCCGACCGCCAGGCTCGGTTTGGCATCGTCGAAGGGCTGCACGATGTCGTCCGTCAAACGTTGATAGCGATTGATCTCGCCCCACGGAATCTGCCAGCCGCCGAAGTCCCGCTGCAATTTTTCAAGCGCCGCGCTCAGGGCGTCGATGCGCTCGGAGGAGGTCAAGTGCCCGACCAGGTAGTCATAGACCGGCTCGTCGGCGTCCCGCGCCTCGCGGCCCTTGTGCTCGAGCAACTGCTGGCCCCAAGAGATGGCGAGCGCCGTGGGCACCGAGTCCGCGCCGGTGCGCCGGTCCCAAGCGCTCAACGTTGCGATCGGGCCCCCTAGCACGTCGCGGCGCGGATCGCCTGCCGCCAATTCGTCAAAATCTTTCAGCAACGGCGGGAGCAGGACGTCGAAGGCGGTGAGGTGGCTGTCGTAACCGGCGGCGATCAAGCTGTCCAAGGTGACGTTGTGAATATTCTGCAGCACCTCGACAGCGTGGATGCCCCGCGGGTTCTCGCCCTTGATCCACATGTAGGCGGGGTAATTCTCGCGTTTGGGGCTGGCCGTGCCGGCCGCCGAGAATGGCCAATTGTTGGTGTTCTGAATCCAACCGGTGTCGGGATTGAGCAGGGTGATGGTGTCCTCGATCGCATGCGGACCCTGCCATTCGGTCGCCGGATTGCTGCCGTCCACCGGATGGGTGTAGTCGAACTTCGTATCCCGCCTGGGGATGAAATTTCCGTGGAAATAGGCAATCGTGCCGTCCGCATCGGCGTAGACGGTATTGTTGGATGTGTCGGTCCGCATCTCCTGGATCTTGCGGAAGGACCCGTAGTCCGTGGTCTTGGTGCGCAAGTACGATTGCGCCAGCGCGGATACCGGATCCTGCAACAACCTGATGGAAATCCACCGGGCGTCGCTACGCCGCGCGTCGCCACGCCGGGCGTCGCCTCGACGATCGTCTTCGGCGCGGATGATCGGGCCGTGATGGCTGTAGTACACGGTGAACTTTCGCTGCTGCGAACGAGTGCCCTGCTTGAACGAGACAGCGACGACGCGCGCCTGCAACTTTCGCAAGCCGTCGCCATATCGGTAGTACAGTCCATCGGACTTCTTGACGATCGTCTCCGCATATTCGTCGATCGCATCGCCGCCGTACGACGTATGCATCCAGCCATTGTGCGAATTGAATCCCTGATAGACGAAGAATTGTCCCCACGTAACGGCGCCGTACGCATCCAATCCTTGCTCACTGACCATCTGCAGTTCCGAGCGGAAATAGAACGACGTATGCGGGTTTATCCAGAGAAGCGCATGTCCCGAGGCGCTGCGGTCCGGGGCGATGGCAAATCCGTTGGAGCCGCCTGGTGCTTCTTCAAGGGTGTTGGTCGAGAAGTTCGGGCGGGCGCGCCCCGCGAGTGCGTACCGGCGCGGCCGAGGCGAGTAGAAATCGCGAAGCTTGCCGAGGTCGATGCTCTCGATGTCGCCTCCGATGCTGCCTTCGGTGAAGCACAATGCCATCCAGGGTTCGAAGCGATGAATCACCTTGGGCGCGACGGCCGGATGCTTCGACAGGAAGTAGTTCAGCCCATCTGACCACGCCAGCATCAGTGTTTTGAGCCAAGCCGGACTGTCGCGAAAATCCCGGCGCAAGCGGCGGGGATCGACAAACAACCTCTGACGAAGATCGCTGTAAACGGCCGTCTCGCCTTCGGCCTGCGCCAGCATCCCTAAGCCATTCAGGTAATTGCGCTCGATGCGCCCGAAGTCATCCTCCGCCTGTGCGTAGATCGCACCGAACACCGTATCCGCATCGGACTTGCCGTAGATGTGCGCGATGCCCCAGATGTCGCGCACGATGCGGACATTGCCGGCGCGCTGCCGCCAGCGAACGCCGTCGTCGGGAGCGGCGGCAAAACCGTCAACGCTGACCGCAAACAGAATTGCAAAGGCGAGGATTCTCATGGCAACGAAAACTCCCGGTGCGTAGCATTGCGCGATGCGCATCGCTTTGGCCATTGTATCGGTACTCCTCATGTCGGCTGGGCTGGCCGGCGCTTTCCCGGCATCGCCCGCGCGCGCATCCACCACGTTCAATGTGCCGGACCGCGACCTATCGGACCCGCTGGTGCTGGTTGCGTATGGCGACATGAGGTTTACGAACAGGGCGGAATCCGCGGCGACCAATCCGGGCGCCCGGCAGGCGCTGGTCGCAAAGATCGCCGCCGAGAACCCGGCAGCGATCTTCATCAACGGCGACCTTACCTGGCACGGCATCGAGTCCGACTACGCGGTGTTCCGCGCCGAGACTCGTTCGTGGCGCGAGCGCCATCTGCGGGTCTATCCTGCGCTCGGCAACCATGAATTTTCCGCATGCCTGGAATCGGCGTGTCTCAGGCGCTGGTGGGATGCCTTTCCTGCATTGCGCGGCCGGCGCTGGTATTCGGTCGCCATCGGCTCGAAGGTCGTGAGTATCGAACTCGACACCGATACGTCCCTGCTGCCGGGAAGCGCACAGCGGATCTGGCTCGAGAACCAGGTTGCGGGGCTCGATGCATCCGTCCGCCTCGTTTTGATCGTCATGCATCATCCGCCCGTGGCCGATGTGCAGTCGACCAAGCTGACGGACCACAACCCGCGCTCGAACGAGCGATCGCTGGCCGAGTATCTGAAAAACGTTGCGCCGCAGTCGGCGGCGCGCTTCGTCGTGAGCGCAGGCCACGTCCACAACTATGAACGGTTCGCGGAAGACGGCGTCGTGTACTTGGTGTCGGGCGGAGGGGGCGCAGCGCCGTACGAGGTGGATCGCACACCCGCCGATCTGTATCGAAGCGGCGATTTTCCGAACTATCATTACGTGCGCTTCGAATTCCAGGGGGATCGGGTGGTCGGCGAGATGATGCGGCTCGCCGACTATGCGGCGCCTGCGCCCAAGCAATGGCGAACTCAGGACCGTTTCGAGATCACCCTGCGGCCTTGACGGCTTGAATCAGCTGACCGGCGGCCGTCTGTGCGTCGCCGTAGAGCATGCGCGTTTGATCGAGTACGAACAGCGCATTGTCGATGCCCGAGAAGCCTTGACCTTGGCCGCGCTTGATGACGATGACGTTCTTGGCCTTGTCCGCGTTCAAAATCGGCATGCCGAAAATGGGGCTCGCCCGATTGGCGCGCGCGTCGGGATTGACCACATCGTTGGCGCCGATGATCAACGCCACATCGGCGGTTTCGAATTCGGCGTTGATCTCATCCAAGTCGGATATCAAATCGTAGGGCACCCCGGCTTCGGCGAGCAGCACGTTCATGTGCCCCGGCATGCGGCCTGCGACGGGGTGAATGGCAAACCGCACCTTGACGCCACGATCGATCAGCAGCTGAGCGAGTTCCCACACCTTGTGCTGAGCTTGCGCAACGGCCATGCCGTACCCCGGCACGATGATGATCTTTTCCGAGTATCCCATCATGACCCCGGCGTCGGAGGCTTCGATGGCTTTCTGGGTGCCCGTGACACCGCCGACCGCGGCCGAAGTTTCGCCGAAGTTGGAGAACAGCACGTTGCCGAGCGACCGGTTCATGGCCTTCGCCATGAGCTGCGTGAGCAGCGTGCCGGCCGCACCTACCACGGTGCCCGCGATGATCATGGCGGCGTTGTCGAGTACGAAACCCTCGAAACCGACCGCGAGCCCGGTCAGCGCGTTGTACAGGGAAATGACCACCGGCATGTCGGCGCCGCCGATCGGCAATGTCATTGCGACGCCCAGCAGCAGCGCAAAAGCGAAGAACAAGGAAACCGCGGGCAGGCCGGCAAGCGGCATCCCGGCGTCGATCCCGGAGACGACGATGAAACCCAAGCCCACCGTCACCAGCAATATCGCCAGGTTCATGAACTTTTGACCGCCGAAGCGGATCGACTTGGTGATCAGTCCCTGTAATTTCGCGAAGGCGATCAGACTGCCGCTGAAGGACACCGAGCCGATGAAGCCGCCGATCGTGGCAATGGCCAGGTGAGTGATGCTGTGCTCGCTGCCGCGGTACAGTTCCAGCGCGGCGATCGCCGCCGCCGCACCGCCGCCCATGCCGTTGTACAGGGCAATCATTTGCGGCATGTTGGTCATGGCGACGCGCTTGCCGCTGGCCCAGGCCAGCACGCCGCCGACGGCGATGGCGCCGATCATCAGCGCCAAATTCAGCGACGGAGCTCCCATGACGAACGCCAGGGTCACGATCGTGGCGAGCACCATTCCCGCGCCTGCCCAACGGACACCGCTCACGGCGGTGACGGGCGAGCTCATGCGCTTCAGGCCGAGGATGAAGAGCGCCGCCGCCACGAGATAGGACAGCTGCGTCACGGTTTGCAGGGTCAAGGCGGCGGGCATGGCCTAGGATCCTTTCTTTCGGCCGGAGGTGACGAACATCTTCAACATGCGTTCCGTCACCACATAACCGCCCACCGCATTGCCGGCGGCGAGAAACACGCCGATGACGCCGATGACCCTGAGCAGGGTGGTGTCCGCCGCGGCCAGGGCAACCATCGCCCCGACCAAGACGATGCCATGCACGAAGTTCGATCCGGACATGAGGGGGGTGTGCAGGATGACCGGCACGCGGGAAATGACTTCGTAGCCGGTGAACGCGGCCAACATGAATATATAGAGCGCTATGACGCCGTCGATCATATTTACTGTCCCTCTACCGCTTTGCGCGTCGCTTCGTTCTTGATTTGGCCGTCGTGAGTGAGCACGGCGCCGGCGAATACTTCGTCATTCCAGTCGATTGCCAGCTCGCCCTTCACGAGCGCCGGCTTCAGCAGGTTGAACAGATTGCGCGAATACATCTCGCTGGCGTGATACGGCAACGATGCGGCCAAGTTCACGGGACCCACGATCTTGACGCCGCCGTGCAATACGGTTTCTCCCGGCCGCGTGAGTTCGCAGTTGCCGCCCTGTTCGGCCGCGATATCGACGATCACGGAGCCGGCCCTCATGCGCTCAACCGTTGCTTGGGCGATGATCCGCGGTGCCGCGCGGCCCGGCACCGAGGCGGTGCTGATCACGGCATCGCTGGCGGCGATTCGCGCATCCAGAACCTCTTGCTGCTTGGCCTTTTCCTCAGCGGTAAGTTCGCGGGCATAGCCGCCGGCGCCTTCCGCGGAGACGCCGGTTTCGATGAACTTCGCGCCCAGAGACTTCACTTGGTCCTTCGTCGCGCTTCGGACGTCATACGCTTCCACCACCGC
>DATMNF010000107.1:0-29499 GCA_035569355.1 Steroidobacteraceae bacterium | reverse complement strand
TTGATTTCGTGCTCGCCGTCGAGCATGGTGATGGGCTTTACCCTGATACCGGGTGATTTCATGTCGATCAAGAGAAAAGAAATGCCCTGCTGCGGCCTGCCTTCGGCACTGGTGCGCACCAGACAAAAGATCCAGTCGGCGTATTGCCCGAGCGTGTTCCAGGTTTTCTGGCCGTTGACGAGATAGTGATCGCCTTGGCGCACGGCGCTCGTCCGCAACGAGGCGAGATCGGAGCCTGAGCCCGGTTCCGAATACCCCTGGCACCACCAATCATCGCCCGCGAGGATGCGCGGCAGGAAATAATCCTGCTGTGCGGCATTGGCGAACGTCATCAGCACGGGCGCCAGCATTCTCAGCGAGAACGCATTCTGCGGAGGCGCGCCGATGTCCGCCCGCTCCTCCTCGAAAATATGCTGCTGGATGACGCTCCAACCGGCACCGCCGAAGCGCTGCGGCCACATGACCGCGCCGAAGCCGTGGGCGTGAAGGATCTTCTGCCAGCGCGTCATATCCTCTCTGCGCAGCCGCTTTCCCAGGTTCGTTCTGGCGCGGATGTCGGCGGGCAGCTCGGCGTCGATAAAGGCGCGAACCCGGGCGCGGAATGCGTCCTCTTCGGGGGTGAATTTCAGGTCCACGCGGCATTCTCCATGGTCACTACGATCTTGCCGCGCGCCGCGCGTGCACCGAGCCTGGCGATGGCCTCGGCGCCGCGCGCCAAGGGGAAGCGCTCGGTGACGGCCGGTTTGATGCGGCCCTCGAGATACAATGCCAGCAGCGCCGCCACGTTGGCGGAATGCTGCGCCGGAAATCGAGCGGCGAACTCGCCCCAGAACACGCCGACGACCTGGCAGCTCTTGAGCAGCGTCAAGTTGAGCGGCAGTTTGGGAATGCCCGCGGGGAACCCGACCACCAGGTGCCGTCCCTGCCAGCCGATCGAACGCAGCGCGGCTTCCGTGTAATCGCCGCCCACCGCGTCGTATATGACGTGGGCTCCTTCTGTGCCGCACACTTGCTTGAATTGATCGGTGAGAGCGCGCGCTTGAACCTTGTCGAGAGCTCCGAGGGGGTATCGAACGGCCGCATCGGCGCCGTGCTCGCGCGCCAGTGCGAGCTTCTCCTCGCTCGAAGCGGCCGCGACCACGCGCGCGCCCATCACCTTGCCGAGCTCGACCGCCGCGAGGCCGACTCCGCCCGCGGCGCCGAGCACCAACAGGGTCTCGCCGGAGCGCAACTGCGCGCGGTCCTTGAGCGCATGTTGCGAAGTGCCGTACGTCATGAGCAGCGCGGCCGCTTCGTCGAACGGCATGGCGTCGGGAATTCCCCAGCAATTGGCAGCGGGCCCCACCGCCTTCTCTGCCATCCCGCTGCGCACCGGGGACAACAGCACGCGGTCGCCGGCCCGCACGTTCAGGACTCCTTCGCCCACCGCATCGACCACTCCCGCCACTTCAGCACCGGGGGCGAACGGCCGCGGCGGTTTGTATTGGTAGAGATCCTGGATGATCAATAGATCGGGATAATTGACCGCGCAGGCGCGCACCGCGACGCGCACCTCCCGGGGACCTGGGATGGGCTCCGCAATGTCTTCGAGCACGAGGGTCTCGGGACCACCGGGATGCTTGCTGAGCAGTGCTTTCATCGTTCGCGATCCTGCAACTCGCGCCACATGATTTTGCCGGCGCCTGACTTGGGAAGTGATTCGACGAATTCGACGATCCGCGGACATTTATACGCCGCCATGTTCTCCCGGCACCATTCGATGATGGTTTGCGCATCGATTCGCTGTCGCCATTCGGGCCGCGCTACGACCACGGCCTTGACGGTCTCGCCGCGGTGCGCGTCCCGAGTGCCGATGACGCAGGCTTCCAGGACCGCCGGATGTTGGTACATGAGCGACTCGACCTCGGTCGGCCAGACCTTGAAGCCGGACGCATTGATCATGCGCTTGAGCCGGTCGACCATGAAAAAATATCCCTCTTCGTCGACCCTGCCGAGATCTCCGGTGCGCAGGAAGCGCTTGCCGTCGATCTCGACCAGAGCCTGAGCGCTGTCCAAAGGCTTGCCCCAGTAGCCGATAAAAACCTGTGGACCGTGCGTGACGATCTCACCGACTTCACCGGGCGGCAGCTCCTTCAAGCTGACCGGATCGACCACGCGCGAATCGACGTCATGGATCGGAATGCCCAAGCACTGCTTCTTGGCATGTTCGGGCGGATTGATGTGGGTCGCCCCCATGGTTTCCGACAGCCCATATCCCTCGTAATAGGTAACGCCCATGTCGAGGAGCCGCTGCGCGACCGCCGCCGGCATCGCCGCCCCGCCGCCGCTCAATCGCTGTATCGAGCTCAAGTCGTACTTGGCAATGTCCGGATTCGCGAAGAAGTCCTGAATCATCGTCGGAACGGCAGTCCAGCTCGCAACCCGATACCGCTGCACGCATTGCGCGGCGGCGCTGCGGTCCCAGCGCGGCAGCATCACCACAGTATTGCCGACGTACAGCGGGCCGTTCATGCCCCCTTGCATTCCGGTCACGTGGAACAGGGGGGCAACGGACATCAGGGTGGTCTCGGGTTGCAGCCCGAACCAGCGCATCCCCGCGACCAGCGTATGCATGACGCTGCGGTGGGAGTGCATGCAACCCTTCGGTTCGCCCGTGGTGCCCGACGTATAGGGCATGACGCATAGATCATCGGGGTCTGCCGTCAGCGGCCCGGGCCGCAAGTCGCTTGCGAGTGCATCGCGCCACAACGTCACTCGAGGCGCGGCGAGTTCCAAGCGCGGTGCCGCGATGAAGTCCGGCACCGTCAGCGTGGTCGGCTGTTTCAAGTAATCCGAATACGCAGCGACTATGACGGACTCGATGCCGGAATTTCCGAGCAGCGGCTCGACGCGCGGATAGAGCTCCTGAGACACGATGATCGTGGCCGCTCCGGAGTCCTCGGCATACCGAAGGACTTCCCGCGTCACGTTCATGGGATTCAGGGGCACCACGACGGCATTGGCGCGGATGATCCCGTAGTAGCCGATGACGAACTGCGGGCTGTTCTGCATCAGCAGCAGCACCCGATCGCCCTTGCGCACTCCGCAGCGCCGCTCGAGAAAGCCGGCAACGCGCTCGGCTTCAGCCAAGAATTCGCCGAAGCTCACCGCGGTGTCGTAGAACACCAGGAAGGGTTTATCCGGGTAGCGTCGCGCGGAAACTTCCGCGTTGTAGAAGACATTGGTGGCCGGCGCCGCCAGGTGGTGCCCCGCATGCGCCGGCCAGAATTTGAAATGTCGGTCCGACATGCGCCGATTACTCGCTCAGCGATAGCGCCCCAATTCCAGTTTTCCGATCTGTTCGCGATGCACTTCGTCAGGGCCATCGGCGAAACGCAGCGTGCGCGCGCCCGCGTACGCCGCCGCCAGCGGGAAATCCTCGCTGACGCCCCCGCCGCCGTGGACCTGGATCGCCCAGTCGATGACCTGGCAGGCCATGTTGGGGGCAGCGACCTTGATCATGGCGATCTCCTTCTTGGCAGCGCGGTTCCCCACCGTATCCATCATATAGGCCGCATTGAGCACGAGCCAGCGCGCCTGGTCGATGAGGATACGCGATTCGGCGATGCGCTCGAGCGTCACGCCCTGTTCCGAGACGCGCCGGCCAAAGGCGACGCGGGCTTGAGCTCGCTTGCACATCATTTCAAGCGCCCGTTCGGCCAGGCCGATCAGCCGCATGCAGTGATGGATGCGCCCCGGGCCGAGACGGCCCTGCGCGATTTCGAAGCCGCGGCCCTCGCCCAGCAGCAGATTCCCGGCGGGCACGCGCACATCGACGAAATCGATCTGCGCGTGGCCGTGCGGCGCGTGATCGTAGCCGAAAACATGCAGCTGACGCAGGCGCTTGACGCCGGGCGTATTCATGGGCACCAGGATCATCGACTGCTGGCTGTGCAGCGCGGCGGTGGGGTTGGTCTTGCCCATGAAAATCAAGATTTCGCAGCGCGGGTCGCCGGCGCCCGAGGTCCACCACTTGCGGCCGTTGATTACATAATGGTCCCCCTCACGCACGATCGAGGACTGAATGTTGGTGGCATCACTCGACGCCACGTCGGGCTCGGTCATGGCGAAGGCCGAGCGGATGCGCCCGTCGAGCAGCGGCTTGAGCCAGCGCTCCTGCTGTTCGGGGGTGGCGTAGCGGGCGAGCACTTCCATGTTGCCCGTGTCGGGGGCCGAGCAGTTGAAGGCCTCGGGGGCGATATGCGAGCGACCCATGATCTCGCACAACGGCGCGTACTCGAGATTGGTGAGCCCGGCGCCGTGCTCCGAGTGCGGCAGGAAGAGATTCCATAGATTCTGTGCCCGCGCCTTGCGCTTGAGTTCCTCCATCACCGACGTGGCTCGCCACGGGTTGCCTTCGCGGCGGTTCTTTTCCATTTCCTCATCGAAGCGCGGCTCCGCCGGGTAGACATGGGCGTCCATGAAACGCTGCACTTGATCCTGCAGGAGCCGAACCTTTTCGCTATGCGAGAAATCCATAGTTGAAGTCCTTTGCCGTTTAAGCGCCGAATGATTGCTGCACCAGTCCCCACGCCTGTTCGGCGAGCGGCCGTGCCCGGCGGCCCGCCTCCAGCGCACTGGCGCTCGAAGCGTTGCCTTGTATGGCGCGCGCCAGCACGCCTTGCAGGATCCCCGCCAGACGAAACATGTTGAAGGCCAAATAGTACGTCCAGTCCTGCGGCGCCACCGATGCGCGGCCGCGGCGCCGGCAGTAATCGGCCACGCACTCAGCTTCAGTCGGAATCTGCAATGGCGCGAGATCCAATCCCGCGAGTCCCCGAAATTGTCCGGCCGACAGGTGATACCGCATGCACAGGTACGCCAGATCGACGAGCGGATGGCCCAGAGTCGACAACTCCCAGTCGAGCACCGCCAGAATCCGCGGCTCGCTCGGGTGAAATATGGCGTTGTCGAGCCGGAAGTCGCCGTGCACGATGCCGGTTTCCTCGTCGGCCGGAATGTGCCTCGGCAGCCATTCGATGAGCCGTTCCACGGCATCGATGGTTTCGGTTTCCGAAGCACGATATTGCTGCGTCCAGCGCGCCACCTGGCGCTCGATGTAGCGGCCGGGCTTACCGTAGTCGCCCAAGCCCACGCCGATATAGTCGACGCTGTGCAGGGCCGCGATCACGCGCGTCATTTCGGCGTAGATCGCGCGGCGTTCGGTGTTCGCCACCTCCGGCAGCGCCGCATCCCAAAAAAGGCGCCCCTCGACATAGTCCATCACGTAAAACGCGGTGCCGATCACCGCGGGGTCCTCGCAGAGCCCATAGGCCCTGGCCACCGGCACGTCGGTACCGGCCAGCGCCATGATGACACGATACTCGCGATCGACCGCATGCGCCGAGGGCAGGAGCTTGCCCGGGGGCTTGCGCCTGAGCACGTAACGATGGTTCGCCGACTCGATCAAAAACGTTGGATTGGATTGCCCGCCGGCGAACTGGCGCACATCGACGGGACCTTTGAATCCCTCGATGTGCACCTGCATCCATGCGGCGAGCCGTAGCGTATCGAAGGCGTGCTGCTGGGGCGGAGGCCGCAGTCCTTCGGCCGGGCTGCTCACGCGATGGACGCGCCGCCGTCCACGGCGATGTATTGACCCGTCACATGACGCGACGCATCCGACGCAAGATAGACCGCCGCGCCCATGAGATCGGTGTCCCCGCCGAGACGCCCCAACGGAGTACTCTTGATCACCGAGGCTTCGATCGTTTCGAGCAAGCCGCTCGACATCTTCGATGGAAAGAACCCCGGGCAAATCGCGTTGACGCGAATGCCGTACGGACCCCACTCCGCGGCGAGCACCCGCGTGAGGTGCAAGGCAGCCGACTTCGAGGCGTAGTAAGCGGCGGCTTTCATCCGCGCGCCCACCCGTAGCGCCGCGACCGAGGCCACGATGAGGATGTTGCCCGAGTGCTGCGGGATGAAGCAACGATTCGCAACCGCCTGGCTCAGCATGAACACGCTGGTGGCGTTCAAGGTCATGACCTTGTTCCAGGCGTCGATCGGATACTCCTCGGCGGGCGCGCCCCAACTCGTGCCGGCGTTGTTGACCAGGATGTTGATCCCGCCGTAATGATTCGCCACGGCCTCGGCAAGCACCGGCGCTTGTTCCGGTTTGCTCAGATCATTGACTACCGTGAGGGTTTCGATACCGAGCTTCGCGAGGTGCGCCTTGGCTTCCTCGAGCTCGGCGGCCTTGCGGGCGCTGATCGCGATTCGTGCGCCCATTTCGCCGAGAGCCTGCGCGATCTGCAGCCCGAGGCCGCGCGACCCGCCGGTGATGAGAGCCACCTTGCCGGTGAGCTCGAATAATTCGCGCACTCCCATTTAGGTCACCTCGAACATCAGGTTACCTCGAACATCAGGCTAGCTCGAACATCAGACCACCTCGAACAGACCGGCGGCGCCTTGGCCGCCGCCGATGCACATGGTGGCGACCACGAGCTTGGCGCCGCGCCGTTTGCCTTCGATGAGCGCATGGCCGGCAAGACGTGCGCCGCTCACACCGTAAGGATGGCCGACCGCAATGGCGCCGCCATTGACGTTCAGGCGCTCATCGGGAATACCCAGCTGATCCCGGCAATACAGAACCTGACAGGCAAACGCTTCGTTCAGTTCCCACAGATCAATGTCGCCCACCTTGTAGCCCGTGCGCTGCAAGAGGCGCGGTACCGCGTAAATGGGCCCGACGCCCATCTCATCGGGCTCGCAGCCGGCGACGGCGAAACCGCGGAAAATCCCCAATGGCTCGAGGCCGCGTTTTTCCGCAAGCTTGCCATCCATGACCACCACCGCACTGCTGCCGTCGGAGAACTGGCTGGCGTTGCCGGCCGTCACGACTCCTCCGGGTATTGCCGGGCGAATCTGCGCGACGGCCTCGAGCGTGGTATCGGGACGTATCCCCTCATCGCTCGCGATCGTCACCTCGCGGGTACCCACGGCGCCGGTCGACTTGTCGGCGACGCCCATGACGGTGGTCATCGGCACTATTTCGTCCTTGAACTTACCCGCTGCCTGCGCGGCTGCCGCACGGAGCTGGCTGCGGACTCCGTATTCGTCTTGCGCCTCCTTGGCGATGTGGTAGCGCTTGGCCACCTGCTCGGCGGTCTGCAGCATGTTCCAATACAGCGTCGGCTTGTGCTCGATCAGCCAAGGATCGCGGCGCATGTGCGTGTTCGCTTCGTTCTGCACGCACGAAATGCTCTCGACGCCGCCGGCTACGATTACGCTGGCGCCCTCGGTCAGGATCCGCTGGGCCGCCAGCGCGATCGATTGCAGCCCGGAGCTGCAGAAGCGGTTGATGCTCAACCCCGCCGTGGTCACGGGAAGCCCGGCGCGCAGCGCGATCGCGCGCGCGATGTTGCCGCCCGTGGTGCCTTCGCCGAACGTCGAGCCCATGATCACGTCCTCGACTTCGCCCGGATCGATGCGGGCGCGCTGCACCGCGTGGCGCACCGAATGCGCGCCGAGCGTGGCGCCGTAAGTCATGTTGAAAGCACCTTTCCAGCTCTTGCCGAGGCCGGTGCGCGCCGTAGATACGATGACCGCTTCTGTCACTTAGGCTGTTCCTTTGAATCCACTGAAGGTTTGGCCCTCACGGGCCAAGCGTACGAGCAGCGGCGCGGGCGTCCATGCGGCCGCATCGCTGCCGGGCTGCGCCGCAATCTTCTCCAGGGCGCGTACGATCTCGTGCAAGCCCGCACTATCCGCGAAGAACATGGGTCCGCCGCGATATGCCGGAAAGCCATAGCCGTTGAGATAGACGAGATCGATGTCCGACGCTCGCTGCGCCGTGCCGTCCTCAATGATGCGGGCACCCTCATTGACCAGCGCGTAAACGCAGCGCTCGACGATCTCCTGGGCACCGACATTGCGCGGCTTGATGCCTCTTTGGCGCCGATATTGCTCGATGATGGCGGTGACTTTCGCGTCCGGAATCGGATGACGCGAACCCGGCTCGTAGCGATACCAGCCGGCCCCGGTTTTTTGGCCGAATCGGCCGGCCTCGCACAACGCGTCCGCCACGTTGGAGAAATCGCGATCCGGAAACTCAGCCGCTCGCCGCTTGCGCAGCGCCCACCCGATATCGAGGCCGGCCAGATCGCCCACGCGGAACGGTCCCATCGCCATGCCGAAATCCTGAAGCGCCGCATCGATTTGCTGAGGCAGTGCACCGAACATGATCAGATCGTGAGCGGCCGCGCCGTAGCGAGCCAGCATGCGGTTGCCGATGAAGCCGTCGCAAACTCCGGACACCACGGCGATCTTGCCGATGGTCTTCGACAAGCGCATCGCAGTGGCCAGTACGTCCTTCGCCGTCTTGGCGCCGCGCACGACCTCCAGCAGCCGCATGACATTGGCCGGGCTGAAGAAATGCAATCCGATCACATCCTGGGGCCGCCGTGTGAAGTCCGCGATCCCATCGAGATTCAGCGCCGACGTGTTGGAGGCGAGGATCGCTCCCTGCTTGACCACGTCGTCGAGGGTCTCGAAGACTTGGCGCTTGACATCCATGTTCTCGAATACCGCCTCGATGCTCAAATCGACATCGCGCAGCAGCGCATAATCCAGTGTCGGGGTGATCAGCGCCAGACGCTGCGCGAGGCTTGCCTCATTGAGCGTGCCTTTGCGCAGCGCGCCCTGATAGTTGCGCCTGATGTTGGCGAGTCCGCGGTCGAGCGCCTCCTGCGTCGTCTCCAGCAGCACGACCGGGAGGCCTGCATTGATGAAGCTCATCGTGATGCCCCCGCCCATCGTTCCGGCGCCGACGACGCCGACCTTGGCGACGGGCCGGATCGGTGTGTCGTCCGGCACGTCGCGAATGTGCGAAGCCGCGCGTTCCGCTTGAAATATGTGACGCAGCGCGGCCGACTCGGGCGAAAGCATCAACGTCGTGAATAGTTCACGCTCTCGCTTGAGTCCCGCCTCGAAGGGCTTTTCGACCGCCGCGGCGACCGCTTCCACGCACGCAAGAGGCGCAGGATAAGGACCCGCCACGCTCTTGACCGTGTTGCGCGCGAACTGGAAGAACGCCTCCGCGTTCGGCATGTCGAGCTTCAAGTCGCGCACTCGCTTGCGTTCCAGCTTCTGCGCAATCACGCGCCGCGCGAAGACCAAGGCGTTCTCGAGCAAGTCGCCCTCGCCGAAAGCATCGAACAGAGGGGTCTTGCCGAGCTTTTCGGAAGCGACCGTCGCGCCCGAGGCGATCATATTGAGCGCAGCTTCGACGCCGAGCAGGCGCGGCAGCCGCTGCGTACCTCCGGCGCCGGGCAATAGTCCGAGCTTGACCTCGGGCAGCGCGATTCGCCCTCCCGGGATGCCCACCCGGAAGTCGCATCCCAGCGCCAATTCCAGGCCCCCGCCCATGCACACGCCACCGACCGCGGCGATCACCGGCTTGCCGCTCTCTTCGATCTCGCCGATCACGGCGCGCAAATTCGGATGCGCGACCGCCTTAGGTGTCCCGAATTCACGGATATCCGCACCGCCCGAAAAGCCCGCACCCGAGCCGATCAATACGATGGCTTCGACGGCGGGATCGGCATTCGCACGCGCGAGCCCCGCAACCAGCGCCTGGCGCAGGTCATGCCCGAGACTGTTGACCGGCGGATTATCGAGCTTAAGGACGGCGATGCCGCCCTTCACCTCGAAACTCAGTGTGTTCATGCTCATTGGATTCCACTATGCAGAACTGAGTTCCGCCTCAGGCAGGTAATGTAGCAGCGTGCCTTCGCCTTTGAAAGGACGCCTGGGAGAGCCTCACTCGTTCATATCCGTTCGACTGCGAGCGCCGCCCCTTGTCCGACACCGACACACATCGTCGCGAGTCCATAGCGGCCGGAGCGGCGCAGCAACTCCTGCACTGCGGCGCCTGCAATGCGTGCGCCCGACATGCCGAGCGGATGCCCCAAGGCGATGGCGCCCCCGTTGCTGTTGATGTGTTCCGCATCGTCGGCGAAGCCCAATGCCCGAACGCACGCCAACGCTTGCGAGGCGAAAGCTTCGTTGAGCTCGATCACGTCGAAATCGGCAATCTTGAGCCGCAGCCGGCTGATGAGCTTCTCTACAGCCGGAACAGGCCCCATTCCCATGATGCGCGGCGCGACTCCTGCGGAGGCAAATCCGAGCACGCGCGCGCGCGCTTTCAGGCCATGTTTCGCGACCGCCGCGGCGGAGGCCAAGAGCAGCGCCGCAGCCCCATCGTTGATTCCCGACGCGTTGCCGGCCGTGACGGTGCCGCCGGCACGCACCACCGGCTTGAGTTTTGCGAGCCCCTCGAGCGTGGTCTCAGGGCGAAGTTGCTCGTCGCGGTCGACGATGTGAGCAGCCGCCCCTTTTGCCGCGGGGACGGTCACCGGCACGATCTGCTCGGCAAACACGCCCGCACCTTCAGCGCGCGCCGCGCGCTGTTGCGAGCGAACGGCAAAGGCATCTTGATGCTCGCGCGACACGTTGAAATCCGCCGCGACATTCTCGCCGGTTTCCGGCATCGAATCGACGCCGTAGAGGACCTTCATCTGCGCATTCACGAAGCGCCAGCCGATGGTCGTGTCGTAGATTTCCGCCGTGCGCTGGAAGGCGCGCTCAGCCTTTCCCATCACGAAGGGAGCCCTCGTCATCGACTCGACTCCGCCCGCAATGGCGAGTTCGATTTCGCCGGCCCGAATGGCCCGCGCCGCCGCCCCGACTGCATCCAGTCCGGACGCACATAGCCGATTGAGCGTAACGCCGGGCACGTGCACCGGCAGCCCGCTCAGCAAGAGCGCCATGCGCGCGACGTTTCGATTGTCCTCTCCGGCCTGATTGGCGCAGCCCATGAACACTTCATCGACGGCTTCGGCGACGGCAGTGTTGCGCGCGACCAGGTTTTTGATCGCGGTCGCCGCAAGATCATCGGTGCGTACGCGCGACAGACCCCCCTCGAAGCGGCCGATCGGCGTGCGCACAAAATCGCAGATAAAGGCTTCGCTCATGATGCCCTCGATTTTAGACGTGCGCTCTCTTGAAGAGTCCCACCAACTCGCCCCACGCGCGCTCAGCCTGAGGTTCGTTGTAGATGGGTTTGCCGGCGAGCACCGGCATGTCCTTCACGCACCACCCATGCACGCAGCCCTCATAGACCTCGATCTTCGCCGCAAGGTTTGCCGCCTTGAAGCCCTCATCGAGCCTCGTTTTGGCCTCGGGCTGCCGCTGATCGTCATTCATCGCGATCGCAAAGTAGAACTGTGCCTTCATTCTCGGCACCAGCAAGTGAGGGCTATCGGGTTTGTCGGTCACCAACCCTCCGCCGTGGAACGACGCACCGGCGCCGATCCGGTCGGGGTTGGCGGCCGCGGCTTGCATTGTCATGGGACCGCCCATGCAATAACCGAACACCCCCATTTTGGCTTTTGTGTTGACGACGGGGCGAGAGTCGAGGAACTTGACGTACGCCGTTGCGTCCTGCATGACGGCCTCGCGGGTCAACGGCGCTCGCAACGCGTCGATTTTCGCGCGATCCGCCGGGTTGTTGAAATCGATGTTGGGCGACAAGCTGCCGGGTTTGCTCGTGCGGTAGAACGGATTCGGGACGAGCACGGTGAATCCTTCCGCAGCCAGCCGCCTCGCCATGTCGCGCATGGTGGGGCGAAGTCCGAACACGTCCGGGAACAGAATGACCCCCGGCCAAGAACCGTCTCGAGGGTGAATCAGCGCAGCATCGCAGACGCCCGCCGGAGTGCTCACCCGTACGTCGCTGTCGATCATCTCCGACGCAGCGGCACCCGAAGCGCCGGTCGCCGCGGCAACACCGGCCGCGATCGATAGCGCCGTGAACTCTCGCCGCGAGATCGTGTTCGGCTCGTCGGACATGGGGAAGATCTCCTCGCAATTGATCTGACGGACCACATTATAGGCCGCGCCGCACGATCAGGGCATCAACGGCGATCGACCGGTCACCTGCGCAGATGATGGGATTGACGTCGGCTTCTTGGATAAGCGCGCGCTGATCCGCCGCGAACTCCGACAGGCGGACTATGATGTCGGCGAGACGATTCAAATTCACGGCGGCCGCGCCGCGATATCCGTCGAACAAGGCGGCGCCCTTGAGTCTGCGCAGCATCCGGAGCGCTTCCGTCGCTTCGATGGGCGCCAGATCGACGACGGAGTCGCGCAACAGTTCCACCAATACGCCGCCGAATCCGACGACGATCAAAGGCCCGAGTCCGGGATCGATTCGCACCCCGGCGACCACCTCGATCCCCGTGGGCACCATGGGCTGCAGCAGCACGCCGCGAATGTCGGCGAGCGGCGAGTAGGCCTTGGCATTGGCCATGATGCGATCGTAGGCCGCAAGGAGCTCGGCGTTCGACTGCACGCCGAGCACGACTGCGCCTGCCTCGGTCTTGTGAGCGATGTCGGGCGACTCGACCTTGACCGCCAACGGGAACCCCAGTTGCGCGGCCGCGGCGACTGCGGCACCTCGCGAAGCCACGGCCATTTCGCGTACCGTCGGGATGCCGTAGAGATTGAGGATCGCCTTCGACTCGCGCTCGGTCAGCGGCTGCGGGCGCGCGGCGGCGCCCGGCGCGTCCATGAGCATTCGCGCGGCAGCCGGCGCCGCGGACGGGTCCGAGACGCGCCCCTGTGAGCGCTCGCCGCGCGCCATCATATCGGCGCGGCGATGCCAGGCCGCCAGGGTGCGGAAACATCGATCCATCGATCGAAATTGCGCAATGTGCGGGTCGATCTCGGCTTCCCACGCGCCCGGTCCCTGCAGCCACCCGGACAACAGTACATTGCATGTGATCTTGCCGTATTGGGCGGATAGCTGACTGAATGCCGAGAGCCGCGGCTTGTGCGATTCGTATGCCAGAGTCTGCGGCACGACGAGGGCGCCATAGGCCGGATCGGACAGCAGCGCCTGACCGCAGGCCCACATCGATTCCGGGTTGTTGACGACTTGTCCGGTGACGTCGCACGGATTGCGGGCGGATCCGAAATCCGGAATGTTCGACTCGAGCACGGCACGGACTTCCTCGCTGGGCTGCGGCAGTGAAACGCCG
Source organism: Steroidobacteraceae bacterium (assembly GCA_035569355.1). Lineage (GTDB taxonomy): Bacteria > Pseudomonadota > Gammaproteobacteria > Steroidobacterales > Steroidobacteraceae > Bog-1198. The sequence continues at coordinate 16,414 of DATMNF010000107.1, read as the reverse complement.
TGCAGTTCGGCTTGGTCGGCGGCCATGATGGCAGCCCCGCCGGACGTGGCAATCACGGCGATGCCTCGGGCTTTGGGCGCCGGCGCCTTCGCAAAAAACGCCGCCGCCTCCATGAGTCCCGTGAATTCCTCGACCACGATGGCGCCGCCCCGTTCGAACGCCGCGCGATATGCGCTGTCGGAGCCCGCCAAGCTTCCGGTGTGCGAAATCGCCGCGGCGGCGCCCAGTGTTCCGGTGGCAATCTTGTTCACCAGCAACGGCTTGCCGTTGCGCCAGGCGATTTGCGCGGCTTGCAGCAGCCGCTGTGGATGCTCCATGCCCTCGAACGAGCAAGCAATGGCCTGACAGGATGGTTCATCGGCCAGATAGGCGACGAGGTCGGCCACGTCCACATCCGCTTGATTGCCGGCGGAGAACGCATGGCTGACCGATGCGCCGCATTCCATGGCTTGAGCCAGGGCCAGCGACAATGCCCCGGACTGACTGGCGATGCCGACCGAAATGTCCCGCATCTCTCGCGGCGCCGGATATTCGGAAAACGTGATGCGCGCCCGGCGCAGATAATTCGCGATCCCGAGACAATTCGGCCCAAGAATTTTCAAACCCGATTCGCGTGCGATGTCGCACAGGCGCCGCTGCTGTTCGATACGCTCCGGCAGGCGTGTTTCGGCGTAGCCGGACGCGTAGAGAATGACCCCGCCGGCGCCGACGCGGGCGGCCTCGCGCACGATCTCTTCGGCGGATTCGCGCGCCACCGTGACGGCAGCGCAGTCGGGAACCGCAGGCAGCGAGGCCAAGGACGGGAAGCATCGCTGCTCCCCGACCCGTTCGTACTTGGAATTCACCAGATAGATGTCGCCGTCGAATCCGGCCAGATTGCCGAGCACCCGGTCGCCGAACGAGCCGGTCCTCGGCGATGCACCGACGATGGCAATGCTCTTCGGATTCAGCACGCGATCGAGTTCGGCGTGCCGATAAACCGATCGCGTCGCGGTGGGGGCGTGTTTCACGTGCGCGCTTCGACTCTTAGTTGCCTATGACGGTTAGCAGGGTAATACTAATCCGCACATCGAGGGACCCGATGGCATTGACGCTCCAAGGTAAAGTCGCTCTCATCACCGGCGCGGCCAGCGGCTTCGGACGGGCCAGCGCACTGCTGTTCGCCGCCGAGGGCGCTGCGGTGGTAGCGCTCGATCGCGCTCCGGAAGTCGAGGCAACCGCGTCCGCGATCCGGTCTGCCGGCGGCCGTGCCGTTGCGCTGATACGCGATTCTGCGGCGGAACAGGATGTCGCCGGTGCGGTAGCGCTCGCGGTCGAGGGCTATGGCCGGCTCGATGTGTGTTATGCAAATGCCGGCATCAGCGGCGGCTTGGTGCCGTTCTTCGAGGAAACCGTCGAGCGCTGGACGGAAGTGCTCAAGATCAACCTGATCGGCACTTTTCTGGCGGTCAAGTACGCGGCGCTCGCGATGGTCGAGCAGCGGCGAGGTTCCATCATCTGCACGGCGTCGGTCGCGGGTTTGCGTTCCGGCGCGGGCGGCTCGCCCTACAGCGCCAGCAAGGCCGGCGTCATCAGTTTGGTGCAAACTACGGCCAACCACCTCGCCGGCACGGGTGTGCGCATCAACGCGATTTGCCCGGGACTGGTCGAAACGGGGATGACGCGGCCCATATTCGATCAGGCGCGGGCGCACGGCAGCGAAGGTAGAATCGGACAGCTCAATCCGTTGCGGCGGCCGGGCACTCCCGAGGAAATCGCCCACACTGCGCTGTTTCTTGCCTCCGATGCCTCCTCGTACATCGACGGTCAGGCCATCGCCGTGGATGGCGGGCTATCGACGTCGCACCCCATCGTCATCAAGCACGAACGGTGACAGCATGAGTGCCAGGAACGCATCGATCGTTGCCGGAACGTTGGCGCTCGCCGCGGGTTCGATGCATTCCGCGGCCGCGGGTTTCGGCCCCGCGAACCCTTTCTACGCGCCGAGCCCGCTACCGTTTCACGCGCCGCCGTTCGACAGAATCAAGGATACGGATTACCAGCCGGCGATCGAGGCGGGAATGGCGGAGCAACTCGCCGAGATTCACCGCATAGCGGACAATGCCGGTCCGCCCACTTTTGAAAATACCTTCGTTGCCATGGAGAGAAGCGGGCAGCTCCTGCAGCGGTCGATGGCCGCGTTCAGAGCGGTCAGCGACGCCAATACGAATCCCACCCTGCAGGGAGCAAAGACCGCGCTGGCGCCAAAGATTGCTGCGCACGAGGACGCCATCCATCTCAACAAGAAGCTCTACGAACGCATAGCGGCCGTCTATCGGCAGCGCGGAACGCTCGGGCTCGATCCGGAATCGCTTCGCCTGGTCGAGGTTACCCATGACGAGTTCGTTCACGCGGGCGCGAAGCTCTCGGACATCGATAAGGCAGAACTCAAGAAGCTGAACGAGGAAGCTTCGACGCTATCGGATTCTTTTTCGACGAAGCTGCTGGAAGCGACCAAGAATTCCGCCTACTCCACGCCGGATCGAGCGGCGCTTGCGGGCCTCAGCGACGCGCAATTCGCCGCCGCGGCTCAGGAGGCGCAGGACCGCAAGGCCGACGGCTACCTGATTCCGCTGCAGAACACGACCCAACAACCCGTGCTCGCGTCCTTGAGCGTTCGTGCGACTCGCGAGGCCATCTTTCAGAACTCCTGGACCCGCGCGGAACGCGGCGACGCCAACGATACGCGCGCCATTGTTGCGAGGTTGGCGCAGCTTCGCGCGCAGCGCGCGAAGCTGCTGGGATTTTCTAGCCATGCGGCATGGAAGCTCGAAGATCAAATGGCAAAAACTCCGCAAGCCGCCCTTGATTTCATGGACGCCCTGATCCCGGTCGCAACGGCGAAAGCGGCTAGCGAAGCGGCGGATATTCAAGCCGTCATCGATGCGCAGAACGGCGGATTCGCGTTGCAGCCGTGGGAATGGAGTTTTTACGCAGAACAGGTGCGCAAGGCAAAATACGATCTCGACGATGCCGAGATCAAGCCGTACTTCGAGCTCGACAGTGTTCTCGAAAACGGTGTCTTCTATGCGGCAAATCAGCTGTACGGGATCAATTTCAAAGAACGCAAGGACATTCCCATCTATCACCCCGACGTGCGGGTGTTCGAGGTGACCGACGCCGACGGCAAACCTCTCGCGCTCTTTTACTGCGATTACTTCAAGCGCGACAACAAGAATGGCGGCGCATGGATGTCGACGTTCGTGCGGCCGTCGAAACTGTTAGCCAAGCTCGCCGTCGTCTACAACGTCGCCAACCTGCCGAAGCCGGCGGCCGGCGAACCCGCTCTCATCAGCTTCGATGGCGTGACGACCATGTTTCATGAGTTCGGCCATGCGTTGCACGGTATGTTTGCCGTTACCCGGTATCCCACTCTGTCCGGCACCACCCCCGCCCGGGACTTCGTTGAACTTCCTTCGCAGTTCAATGAACACTGGGCCCTCTATCCGGCGGTCTTCGCTCACTACGCCCGGCATTTCAAAACCGGCGCCGCCATGCCGGACGTGTTGTCGGAAAAGATCAAGAAGGCGAAGAACTTCAATGCCGGCTATGCACTGACGGAGCTTCTGGCCGCCGCCGAACTCGACATGCAATGGCATGTGCTCGCGGCGGGTGAACCCCTCGAGGACCCGGATGCGTTCGAAAAGCGGGCGCTCGCCAAGACGCATCTCGATGTCCCGGCGGTGCCGCCGCGATATCGATCCAGCTACTTCAGCCATATCTGGGACGGCGGCTACTCCGCCGGCTACTATGCCTACCTGTGGACGCAGATGCTCAATGACGATGCCTACCAGTGGTTTGACGATCATGGCGGCATGAGCCGTGCCAATGGCGATCGCTTCCGCCGGATGATTCTCTCGCAAGGCAATACGCAAGAGCTTGCCGCGCTATATCAGGCGTGGCGCGGCAAGCCGCCGACCATCGATGCGATGATGAAATATCGAGGCTTTCGCCCTTAGGAGCCTGTCTGAGGCTTTGCTCAGTACGTGATGCTGCCGACCGATGTGCCGCCGCAGACGAACAGGGTCTGCCCGGTCACGAATGAGGCCTTTGGATCGGCGAAGAACATCACCGCGCGGGCCACGTCTTGCGGCGTACCGAATCGGCCCACCGGCACCTGTTTCGCTGCCGCAGCCGCCTTGGCGCTTGCGGCAGGAATGATGGCCTCGAACATCTCCGTATCGGCGATCGGCCCGGGCGCCACGACGTTTGCGGTGATTCCGTGGACGGCGAGTTCGAGCGCCCAAGTGCGCGCAAGTCCGATCATGCCGGACTTGGTCGCGGCGTACGCCGTCCGCTTCGCGAGGCCGAGCGCGGCGCGCGACGAAATCAACACGATGCGCCCGAAGCGGGCTTGTTTCATGGCGGCAAGATTCGCCTGAACGAGCGAGAGTGCGGCGCCCAGATGCAGATTGGCGAGATCGTTGAGGTCGGCGAGGGTCGCATCCTCGATAGGCTTCTCGCGAATGGCGCCGGCGCAATGCACGATCGTCGTGGCCGGCTTCTGGGCAGCCAACGACAGGGCGGCCTCGTGGGTGGCCCTGGCATCGGCGAGATCGATGACGATCGAGGTCAAGTGCGGCGAATTCAGCGGACAGGTGCGTCGCGAGAGGTTGATGATCTCGTATCCTTCGTCGAGAAATGCCTGTGCCGTCGCGAGACCGATGCCCGAGCTGCCGCCGGTCATCACCACTCTCTTCGCGCGATCCGTGGACTGCACCGGCGACCGCCTTCAGGGGAACAGCTGCAAGGATGGCAACGCGGCCTCGCAGTTCAGGAGGTCGATTTTTTTGAGCGTGATGACGATTCCCCGGCCTCCGCACCGCAGGTGATGCCATGCGACGCCCGCGTACAGCTCCTGCTGATCCTGCTGATATTCGAGGTACATGAAGGGGGTGCGCAGAACGACGATTTTCGTCTGCTCATCGCGGCTTTCAACGCTCGGCGTCTGCAGGATGTGCTGGCACCAACTCGGAAAGGCCTGCGAGTAGGACTTCGGATTGCGCAGCCGCTCGATGCGAAGCTTGAGCATCAGCTTGTCCTCGTCGAATAGCGATGTGTGAGCCGCACCCTGCGGCTGGCTTCGCATCAGAGGCATCCAATACCGGCAATCGTCGGCGTACAAATCATACCATTCATCGAAGCGCTTCTCGTCGATGAGGCGCGCCTCCCGGTAGACGAACTCGATGAGCGTCTTGTCGTCGCCGAAGGCCTGCATTACGCGCGGTCCGCACTCGCCGCCATCGCTGCGGCCCACGCACGAAATTGTCCACGCATCGACACCTCGCTCGTGCCATTGTGCGTGCCGAGCAATCCGCCCGCCTTCTCGAGGTCCGAATAGTTGCGTTGCAGGCTGACCCACTCGTTGCCATCCGACGCCAATCCCTCCTGGATGGCCCGATAGCAATAGAGGTCGTCATGGCCAACGACGGAGGTGGGCGCATTGATGACCCGGTTGTACGTCGCGCTGCGCTCGAGCAGAGCCTGAGGCGCGCCGGCCAGGCGAAGCGTGAAGCTCTCGATCAGCGTTCGATCGACGGCAATCGGCCGCACGACTCGAATGGTCTGAATGGCGCCCTTGACCGTCAAGCTCGGATAGTAAACCGTGTTGTGGCGGACTTCCCCCAGGATGGCCCGGGCCCGTTCGGCGCCATAGGCGGCTTCCATCTGCGCCGCATACTCCGGGATCGACGAATAACTCGAGTGAATCGAAAAATTGACGCCGCTGTAGCTGTGGCCGTGGTCATAGATTTTGACGCCCATCTTGTCGAAGAACTCATAGTTCGAGACAAAGGGCAAGAATTGCTCGATCACCATCGGCTTCGGTGCGTCCGGCGGCTGGTCCTGCCATAGCTCCCGGGCGGTACCCGCGGAGGACTCGTGCGCCACCATGGGGTGCATGGTGTCGTTGAGGTTCTCCACGAACATCTTCCAGTTGCTGTTATGCAGGTACCGCAACGGGGCACCCGCCACTTCGAGACGGCCCAGCGGCGAGCGGTCCGCGAGGTTGTCGATCGAACTCAAGGACTCGCCGAAGTAGTCCTCGAAACTCAGGCCTGAGCGGCTCAGCCGAACGAAGACGAAGCCGCGGTAAACCGCCACGTTGGCGATCGACGTCAACCCCTTGGCCGCTTCGGATTCTAAGAATCGCGTCCCGGCATAGCCGCTCTTGACCGGCACCGTGCGCAGCGAACCGTCGAGCGTGTAGGTCCAGCCGTGGTAAGAGCAACGCAGCAGCTTGCCGCAGTTTCCCGCAGCGGCGCCCACGATCTTGGCGCCCTTGTGCGCGCAGCGGTTGAGCAACACGCGCACCCCGCCGTCGGATCCGCGCAGCATCAACAGAGGCTGACGGGCGATGTTGACCGTGTAGAAGTCGCCCGCGTTCGGCACCTGCGAATCGTGACCGACGTACGTCCAGGCCGATCGCCACAGGCGTTCCATTTCGAGTTCGAAAAGCTCGGGACTCAAGTAAACGTCCCGGTGTACCGCATCTTCGCGCACCAGAGCCTGAATCGCCGCCGTGCTGTGCCGATACTCGATCATCGATCTGCCTTCAGAGCGCTACGTTCACGACCTGGACGGTAGTGTATTCCTTGAGGCCGTCGACATTGAATTCGACGCCGATCCCGGAGTTCTTCACCCCTCCGAATGGAGCCAGGGGATGCAGCGTGCCGTGCTGGTTCACCCACGCGGTGCCGCACTCCAGTTCGCGCGCGTACTGAGCGGCCTCTTGCGGATCGTTGCCCCAAACGGAACCGCCGAGACCCACGTCGAGCGAGTTGGCGCGGCGGATGGCCTCCTCGACCGTTTTGTACTTCACGATGGGGATGACCGGGCCGAACTGCTCCTCTTTGACCACCCGCATGTCGTCGGCCGCATCGGCGATGACCGTCAGCGGAAAAAAGAAGCCTGGGGCCTTCGGGCGCACGCCGCCCGCGACGATCCTGGCGCCGCGCGCCCGGGCGTCATCCACGTAGGCGACGACTTTGTCGAGCTGCATCTCGTTGGAAACCGGCCCGATGAGATTCTTCGGATCGAGTCCATTGCCGACCGGAATCTTGGCGACATATTCGGCGAACTTCTTGACCACCTCGTCGTATTGATCCTGATGGACGTAAAGACGCTTCAGCGCCGCGCAAGTCTGTCCGGCATTGATGAAGCAGCCCCAGAACAGCTTCTCCAACAGCGGTTCGATGTTCGTGCCCGGCAGAATGATGCCGGCGTCGTTGCCGCCGAGTTCGAGCGTCACGCGCTTCAGGTTCTGGGCGGCGCTGCCCATCACCTTCTTGCCCGTCGCGATCGATCCCGTGAACACGATCTTGTCGATACCCGCGTGGTTCGTGAGGTGATTGCCGACTTCGGCGCTCCCCGTGACGCTATTGACGACCCCGGGCGGCAGGATTTGATTCATGAGTTCGACGAGGCGCAGCGTCGAGAGCGGAGTGAACGGCGAAGGCTTGATGACGACGGCGCAGCCGACTCGTATGGCGGGCATGACGTGCCACACCGCAATCATCAGCGGCCAGTTCCAAGGGGTGATCGAGGCGACGACGCCCACGGGCTTGCGGCGCAACACGATCTTGCCGCTCTTGTCGTCCTGGATCGTCTCTTCGGGGATGGTGAGGCCCGCGGTGACGCGGGTCCACGCGACCGCGCCGCCTACTTCGAGATTGGCGCCCGGACCGCTTTGCGTCTTGCCCTGTTCGCGTGTAACGAGCTCGGAAAGCTCCGCATGGTGTTTTTCGATCAGGTCGGCGACCGCCAACAGCTTGCCCTGGCGCTCGGCGTCGGGCAATGCCGCCCACGAGGGAAATGCGCGGCGCGCACTCTGGACGGCTTCGTCCACCAGGGCCGTCGTGCCCTGCGGGCAGGCCGCAACGACGGTCTCGTCCGCCGGGTTCAGCACGTCGAAGGTCTTCGTCGTCGTGACGGGCTTGCCGCCGATCATCAATACATACTGCGACATATCATGGTTCTCCTGAAACTTGTGTGAGGTATTCTTCGGCGAGCGAGCAGGCGCGCTCCACCAAAAAGGGCGTGAAATCCCGCGCCGTTTCGCTGCCCTGCCGCGTGTGTACCCAGCCGAGATAGGTCGTGCCGCGAACCGCGAGAAATAGCGGTAGCTGCTCGAGCGCCTCGTCGCGCAACTCGCGTTCACTGCGATAGCCGCGAATGAGCGCCTCACGGGCCATCGGGTAGATGCTGTCCCCGGTGATGAAGTAGAGCGAGGTCGCGAGTTCGAACAAATGCCAGCCGAAGCCCGCGTCATCGAAATCGATGACCTGAACCCGGTGGCCGTCGATGAGCAGGTTCTCGGGGACCAGATCGGCGTGTATGAGTCCATAGCGATCAGGCCGCATACCAAAGGCCGCGAGCGAGCGCGCAATCTCGGTACGCGCGCGCCGCAGCAGGCTTTTCTGGTCCGGCGTGAGCGCATCGAGCTCCCAAAATCGCCCCCAGAACGGCTGCTCGCCGACGAGCCCCGCGGCGTCCCAAGCGTGACGTCGGAACCCTTTCGGCAGCTGCCAGGCAACGGCATGATTATGCATGCGCGCCGCAATTGCGCCGATCATGTAGTACTGCTCGGCGATGGCGGCATCTTCCCCGCCGATACCGCTCTCGACGGAACCTAGTTGGCGGCCGTCGATCCACTCGAACACGTCGACCTGCCGAGCGCCCCTCCCCGCCGGTGTCGCAATCACCTCGAAGTCTCGGCCGTGCCGCGAGCGAATCACGCGTGGGACCGGGATACCCGCCGCCTCGAGCGCGCGCATCCAGACGAATTCCGAATCAAGCTCGGCATCCGAGTGATAGCCGTTGCGATGCACGCGCAGGACGGCCCGCCCGCCGCCGGCCAGATCGATCCTGAACACGGCATTCTCGCGCACCTTGATCGGTGCGACATTTCGAACCTCGAGATCCCAGTCGCGCAAGGCGAGGTGCGCGAGAGCTTGCATCTCCTCGAGGAAGGCCGCCGACTCGGCTGTCGCATTCGTGCTCACAGCGCCGCCAGCACCTCGTCGAGCGTGTCGACGAGCAGATCCGCATGCTGCTTCGAGAACGGCATCGGCGGACGAACTTTCAAGATATTGTCGTGGACTCCGATCCGGCTGACGAGCACGCCCCGGTCGCGCATGAGATTGACCACCCGCTTGGTTTGTGCCGGGGCGGGGGTCTTGGCCTTGCGGTCGCTGACGAGTTCGACCGCGAAGAAGAGGCCCGCACCGCGCACATCGCCGATGAGCGTATGCCGCTGCGCGAGCGCGGCCAGTTTGTCGAGCGTATAGGCGCCTACGGCGACGGCATTCTCGAGCAGGCGCTCGTCCTCAAGCACATCGAGGACCGCGGTGCCGACAGCGGCGGAGACTGGATTGCCGCCAAACGTGTTGAAATACATGTTGCGGCCCGCAAACGCGCTGATGAGGTCGCGGCGCGCCACCACGCCGGCCAGGGGGTGCCCGTTGCCCATGGGCTTGCCCAAGGTGACGATATCGGGGACGACGCCGAGTTTTTGGTGCCCCCACATGTGGCTCCCCAGACGACCAAAGCCGGCTTGCACCTCGTCGGCTATGAAGAACCCGCCGGCGGCGTGGACGTGCGCGAGAGCCTTGGTCATGAATCCGGCAGGCACGGTCGGCAGCCCTTCGCTGGAGAAAGCCGTGCAGAAGAGCAGGCCGGCGAAGCGAATACCCGCTGCGGCGAAGGAGTCGATCGCGCCTTTGACGTCGTCTGCGTAGGCCGTTGCGAGTTCCTCGTCGCTGCGCCCTGCGCGATCCCGGTAAGGGTCCATCACCGGCACCGTGCGCACATCGGGACCGCGCTTGTCCTCGGGGGTGAACAGCGAGCTGACCTGCATGACGGCGGCCGTGTTGCCGTGATATGCCCAGGCGGTCGATATGACGCCTGAGCCGCCGCTGCAATCGCGCGCGATGCGCAGTGCAAGCTCATTCGCCTCGCTTCCGGTGCAGCAAAGCATGGCCATCGAGAGCTGCGGGTCGAACAGGGACGTGAGCCTTTCCGCGTACGCCACCACGTTCTCGTCGAGATAGCGCGTGTGGGTATTGAGCGTGGCTGCCTGGCGGCTCAGTGCCTCGACCACCCGTGGGTGGCAATGCCCCACGTGCGGCACGTTGTTGTAGGCGTCCAGGTAGCGCCGGCCGTCGGCGTCATACAGCCACACGCCCTCGCCGCGCACCAGATGCAAGGGCTTGTCGTAGAACAGCGGCGAGTTGCGCCCGAGAACGCGATACCGTCGCTCGAGTAATGAATCGGACTGCACCTGCGCGTCCCTCGTCACTGGGCCTGGTAGAAGGATTCGAGCACGACCGGACTTTCGGGCAGAGTCGAACCGCCGTCGACGACGATGGTCTGTCCGGTGATGTAGGCCGCAGCATCCGACGCGAGAAACAGCATCGTGTTCGCGATATCGGCGGGGAGCCCCAATTTGCCGAGGGGAATCTGGGTCGCCATTTGGGCGAGCGCCTCCGGGCCGCCCAATGCGTCCATGGCGGGTGTGAGGATGTAGCCGGGCTCGACGCCGTTCACGGTGATGTTCTGGCGAGCGTACTCGAGCGCCGCGGTGCGGATCAGGCCGTTGATGCCGCACTTCGAAGCGGCGTAATGTGCGGTGCCCGGCATCGCAACGTTGGGCCCGGTAACCGACGAGGTGAAGAGAAAACGTCCGCCCCCTTGCTTGCGCAGATGCGGCAGGGCCTCCTGGATGAACCAAAAACTCGCCTTGAGATTCACCGCGAGAGTGAGCTCGAGGTCGGCATCCGATAGCTGCTCGATCGGCATGACGGGGTAGACGCCGGCGTTGTGCACGACGATGTCGAGCCGTCCGAAGCGCTCCACCGTCTCTCCGACGACGCGTTTGACCTCGGCGTGGCGACCTACGTCCGTCTGGTTGAGCCAGGCGACCGCACCGCCTTTGACGATCGAGTCGGCCACCTGCTGGCCATTCGCCTTGCTCCGCGTCGCGATCACGACCTTGGCGCCGGCCTTCGCGAATACGCGGGCGATGCCTTCACCGATACCTTGGCCGGCGCCGCTGACGATTACAACTTTGTCCGATAGATCGACGTGCATGTGTCCTCCAAGGTTCCTATGGGTCGATTCGCCGTGGCCGCGCTCAGCGCCGCAGTCTCATGAGATCCGCAATCGCGCCGGTCTCAAGAATACGAACTGTGCGATCAGCAGGACTATCGCGGCAATGGCGACCTGCAACGCGCGCGCCTCGAGCTGGTAGCAGGACACCATGACCGAGAGCGACAAGAGAAGTGCGAGCACTGCGATCGGCGATCCACCGAGAGCGCGGTAGGTTCTCGCGAGCCCGGGCTCCTGCCGCCGAAGGCGCAGAAACGCGGCCAGGATGAGCATGTGGGACACGCTGATCAGGAAGATGAACACGACCATGGCGTCGTTCGGCGGAAACGCCGCCGTCGCGAGCCCGATGACGCCGACCAGATACACGGCGGCCGCAGGCGCCTGACGCGAATTGACCCCGCCGAAGACGCCTGGCAGAAACCCGGCCCGCGCCAGGTGATAGAACTGCCGCGACCCTGCGTATGCCAGTGAAAAGAAGGTCCCGAGAAGCGCGACCAGCGCTCCGGCCCCGACCAGGCGCGCCATGACTGTTGCCCCGGTTCGTCCCGGGTTCGCCGTGATCGCCGCGAACAGAGGGTCGTCGACCGTGGCAAGCCGGTCGGCGCCCGCTCCGCCGGTCGCGATCAAGAGCACGCACATTCCGATCACGAACGCGACACCGATCGCCGTGGCCAGTGCCTTGGGCATGTTGCGCGCCATATCGCGCATTTCGGCGGCTGCGTGGGCACACTGCTCGACCCCCAGAAATAGAAAGAGGGCAAAGGGGATGCAGCGGGCCGCTCCGGCAAGGCCGTGGGGCAGAAGGCTCCTTGCGCCATCCGCCGCGGCGCTGAACAGGCGCGACGACTGATATTCGGGTGCCATGAACAGGCAAAAGGCCACCAGAATCACCAGCGCGGCCACGCCGACCGCGACCGTGAGGCCGACCGCCTCGCTGGCGCCGCGCAATTGCAGACCCATGACGATGATCAGAAATGCGAGCTTGACCGGCCAACCCCCGAAACCAAGCCATGCCGAGACATAGGCCTCGCTGAACGACACCGCCAGGCCGGCGCCCACCGCGAGTGCAATGGCGACCGACATCCCGGCAAGATACGCCGAGGTCGGCCCCAGACCGCGGCGTACGTAGCCGTCGAAACCGCCTGCCTCAGGCAGTGCGGCAGCCAGTTCCGCCAAGCTCTGGGTCAGGCACAGAAAGAGCACAGCCATCGCCAGCGCCGCGAGGAACATCCCGCCCCAACCGCCGACACCGAGCCCGTAGTTCCAGCCCGAGACATTGCCGGAGATCGCGATGGCAATCCCCAGGGCCGCCACCTGCAGCCAGTGCAGCGAACCTGCCTTGAGCTTCGTCGGTGCCCCGGAGAGTTCCGCGGGACTGTCGCTCATGTATCGCTCCTGTCGCGGCGCGCCAAGGCGTCACTTGCCCCAATGGTACGCCACGCTCGCGCCGTACAGACGCGGCGGGCCGTAGACCGACTGGTTGATGCCGAGGAATCCCGAGAGATCGAGATTGTAGATCCGGTACAGGGTGTTGAAGCAATTCTTGCAGTACGCCGAGATATCCCACCGGCCGCTCGAATCGGTGTACCCGATGCGGGCGTTGCTGAGCGTGTACGAGCGCTCCAGATCGACCGGTGCGTTGACCAGCTCCAGGTACATCGTCTTGTTCCACTTCGCGTCAGCCTCAGCCGAGAGTTTGCCGCCGAATGCCGGCCATTCGTAGCGGGCGACCGCATTCACGCTCCACGGCGGCGCCTGCGGCAATTGCGCTGTGACCAGGGTGCCGGACGGCGTGGGTACGTTGAAGGCCTGGGTATCGAGGTAGGAGACGCCCAGTTGCACGTGCATGCCGTGGAACGGCACGACCGCAAGCTCGAGCTCGCTGCCTTTCACCTTGGCATCGATGTTCTCGACGATCTGCGTGGCGACGTCGAGGAAGAAACCCTGATAGTTCTTGTAGTCGTAATAGAAAATGTCGCCGTTGAGCCGCGCCGCGCCATTCCAGAAGGTCGACTTGAAGCCGAGTTCGTAACTGGTCAGGCGCTCCTCGTCGTAGTTCATCTTGAGCGGCGGCAAAAACGCGTAGGCCGGATTGAGGTTCACGTAGCCCGAGCTCGGCGCCGACCAGCCGCCTCCCTTGTCGCCGCGGTTGACGCTGCCGTACAGCAAGTTATCTTGATCGACCTTGTAATCGAGCTCCACCTTACCCATGGGCATGCGGTAGGTCTTTTCCGCATCCGGGTAACCCGCCGCGGTGGAGTATGTGAGGTTGAATGGGAAGCCTCCCGGCGGCGCGTTCGGGGCCGGCGGTCCGCATACGTTGCAGCTGTAGTTGTACAAGTACTGCTTTTGATCGATGGTATAGCGCGCGCCCACGATACCCACCCAGTGGTCGGTAAAGCTGTACTCCAGCTGGCCGAACACCGAGGGCGAGCTGGTCTTGAGATTCAGGTTCGCAAGCCCATCGCCGTAGGGGAAGGGCACGGGAGGGATGTAATCCGGCAAGGTCGTCTGTTCGAAATTCGTGGTCTTGTAGTTGAGGTAGTAAACCCCGGCGATCCAGCGCAAATCCCCGGTCTTGCCGTTGAGTCGGAACTCCTGGGAGAACTGCTGGTAGTGTGCCTGCGTGTCGTAGTTGAAGATCGGATTCGGCGAAATATCCGAATCCTCCCCATAGCGCTTCTGCATCTTCAAGTAGTCGGTCACGGACGCGAGCGAGAAGACGTCGAAATTCCAGTTGACGCGAACATTCGTCCCCCAAACCGTGCGGTTGAAAAGGCCGCGCCGATCCTCCGCTTGGTTGAACGGGTTGTTGCTGGTATTCACGTATCCGCCCAAGTCCGGAGTCCCCACCGGCGCGAACACCCCGCGGCCGGTTGCGTCGGGGAATGAGGCTCCCCACGAATAGTCGCCCTCGGTTTCATGGCTGTTGGTCAGCGCGTGCAGCTTGATCAGGATCTCACCGCGGTCGGATGGCTTGATGCGAAACTGCAACCGCATCGCATATTGGTTTTGATCTTCGATCGCGTGCCCGATGCGGTTCGTGATGTAGCCTTCGTGCATGGACGTATCGAAGGAGAGCCGCGCCGAAACCGTATCGGTGAGCGGCCCGCTCAGCGCGCCTTCCGACTCGAAGGTGCCGAAATTGCCGCCGGTCAGCTGCGCGTAGGCTTCGGGCGTGTCGGTGGGTGGTTTGCTCAGGTACTGAATCAGACCGCCCGTGGCGTTGCGGCCGAATAGTGTCCCCTGCGGCCCGCGCAGCACCTCGACTCGCTGCAAGTCGAACAGCGATCCGGCCAATGCTCCGGTCGAACCGATGTAGGCGTCATCGGCATAGACGGCGATCGGCGCCTCTTGATGGTCGCTAAAATCGTTCTGCGACACGCCGCGTAAGTTGTAGATGGTGACGGTCGCGCCGTACTGGTTGTACTGCAGGCCGGGGACCTGTCCCGCCACATCCGTGACGTCTTTGAATCCGAGTTGCTCGAGCGTGTGCGCGTCAAAGGCGGTAACCGACGTACCCACGTCCTGCAGGTTCTGTTCGCGCCGCTGGGCGGTGACGACAATCTCGCCAAGCTTGTCTGCATCGTCAGCGTCGGCGGCCAAGCAGGCTGCCCACGGCCCGATCGCGACGATGATCGCCAAGGCCGCCCGTCTCCCACGCGTCCCGGCTTTCGTATCCCTTTTCATTTTTCCCCTCCGGATCGAGTATTGGTCAAGGCATTCGGACCATAGTAGACCTTCGATTGCCGCCGCCGCGACCCGGGAAACGAAGGCATCGTACGGGATCGGAAAATAGTTCGAAGACGAACCTCACCGCAAGTTTTACTGTAGGCTCGCGCGACAACGCTTTCCCTTCGGCACGGCACATGGCGGCGAATTTCGGCAGTCAATCGATTTCCACAGTGTTCGAGAGTACCGCGGCAGCGCACGCGCATCGCGATTTCCTCCACGTACCGTTTGCCGCCTGCCGGGACTATGCCGACGGCGCGCTCACCCTGACCTATGGCGAGGCTCGCGGCCGCATCGATGCGCTGGCCTCGCGGCTGCACGAGGCGGGGCTTGGCCCGGGGCATAGGGTGGCCCTGGCACTCGATAACCGGCCGGAATTCTTTCTGTATTTCCTCGCCTTGTCCAAGATCGGGGTCAGCGCCGTGCCGCTCAACGCGGCCATGAGCGTCACCGAATTGGGATTCGTGATCGGTCATGCGGATGCGGCGCTTGCCGTGACGCACCTTAGCGCCGGGGCCCACGTCCGCGCCGCGCTTCCCGGCGCGATGCCGCTGATCGTCCTCACCGGCGGTGAACCGTCGTTTCCGCCGATCGTCGGACCGCGCGTAGCCGGCGCGGGGGAAGCGGCCCTTTTGTACACATCGGGAACAACGGGGACGCCGAAGGGTTGCATACTTACGAACGAGTATTTTCTCGAGATCGGCCGGCTGTACACCGGACTCGGCGGGTATTGCCGCTTTGACGGCAGCGGCGACCGGCTCGCCACACCGCTCCCGGTCACGCACATGAATGCGCTCGCGTGCTCTTTCATGGCGATGCTGATGACGGGAGGCTGCTTGATTCAGCTCGACCGCTTTCATCCGTCCACCTGGTGGGACTGCATCCGCAGCAGCCGGGCCACCGCCTTTCATTATCTCGGTGTGATGCCGGCGATATTGTTGAACCTTCCGGCGTCGAGCGCAGACAACCTTGCGGCGGCCGTGCGCTTTGGTTTCGGGGCGGGCGTCGATCCGCGACACCACGCCGCGTTCGAGGCGCGCTTCGGGGTGCCGTTGATCGAAGCCTGGGCCATGACCGAAACCGGCGCGGGCGCTTGGATCACGGCCAACCGTGAACCGCGTCATGTCGGCCGGCATTGCTTCGGCAAGCCGCCGCCGGGGCTGGCATGGCGAGTCGTGGATGATCACGGCGCCGATGTCGCATCTGGAACGACCGGGGAGCTGCTGGTGAGGCGCGAGGGGCCCGATCCGCGGCGCGGCTTCTTCGCGGGCTACTACAAGGACGATTTGGCGACCTCCCAGGCCTGGGCCGACGGCTGGTTTCATACGGGCGATCTGGTGCGTGTCGGCGAGGACGGGTCGTTCTACTTCGTCGACCGATCCAAGAATATCGTACGGCGCAGCGGCGAGAACATCGCGGCCGTCGAAGTCGAAAGCAGCCTGCAGACTCTATCGGATGTGCTGGCCTCGGCGGTGTGTCCGGTCGCCGACGATCTGCGCGGCGAGGAAGTCTTCGCATTCGTGGTTTTGCGTCCGCA
>DATMNF010000106.1:0-8449 GCA_035569355.1 Steroidobacteraceae bacterium | reverse complement strand
CGAACTATAATTCCGACACCACCCAGAGCTATGAAATCGGGTCGAAGAATCTCATTGCCGACCGGCTGCAGCTTGCCGGCAGCGTCTATTACATCAAGTGGAACCAGATCCAACAGAATGTTTATGTTGCCGGATCATGTGCGCTGCAGTTCACGGACAATCTGGGAACCGCGGTCTCCAAGGGTTTTGATCTGCAGGCAAACGTCGATCTGGGTGCGGGATTTTCCGTCGAAGCCGCCGTCGGCTATACGAACGCGCGCTTCACCAAAACCTCGAAAAATAACTTGGCGATAGCCGGCGATGCCGTGGCCGGCGAGGCCGCCATCGACTACGCTCCCGGAACGAACCCGCCGTGGAACATCGCCATCGGTCCGCAGTATGACTTCACCCTGGCGGGACTCAAGGCATTCGCGCGCTTGGACTGGGAGTACGCCACCCGCAATCCCTGGCTCTCCCCGGTGCAGGATCCCAATTCCGCGCAGTACAACGGCGGCTTTTCCTACACGCTGCCGGCGACCAGTTTTTTCTCTCTGCGCTCCGGCGTGAACGTCGGCTCCTGGCAGCTATCGGCCTTCGTCGACAACTTGTTCGATAAGCATCCCACCATCAACTACGCGCTCGGGCAGGCCGACTACAACAATCCGGCCGGACCACCCTCGGAGCAGCAAAACGCCTGGACGTTCAGACCGCGCACCATCGGAATCACCGCGACGCTACGGCTGTGACCCGCCACTCGTCGAACACGATCCGCGGTGAGCGGGCGTCCCGTAGCGCTGGCGCTCGCCTTTTAAGCCACGGCTCGCTTGGATTCGCTGCCGTACGCGTCGCGCACCGCCGCGGCCATAAGATCCAGGCCCTCGCTGAGCACGGCGTCAGGTATCGTCAGCGGCGCGAGCAGCCGCACGACATTCGCCGCCGTACCGCAGGACAGAAGAATCAAGCCGCGCGTTTCGGCATGCGTCAGCACGGCGGCAGTCAACTCGGCGTCGGGTTCTTTGGTCTTCGGATCCTTGACCAATTCGAAGGCCACCATTGCGCCGAGGCCGCGCACATCGCCGATGCACGGCAGTTCTTTGGCGAGCGCCAGAAGCCGGGTGCGCATTTTCTCTCCAACGGCTGCCGCTCTCTGGCACAAACTTTCTGATTCGATCACATCGAGAACCGCATGCGCCGCCGCGATGCTGATGGGATTGCCCCCGTAAGTGCCCCCAAGGCCCCCGGGATGCGCCGCATCCATGATCGTCGCGCGGCCGGTTACCGCCGAGAGCGGGAAACCGCCGCCCAAGCCCTTGGCCATGGTAATGACGTCCGGCACGACGCCCGAGTGCTCGATGGAGAACATTTTTCCGGTTCGGGCGATGCCGCCCTGCACTTCATCGGCGATCATGACGATGCCGTGTTCGTCGCAAATGCGGCGCAGTGCGCGCAGGAAATCGAAGGGCGCCACATTGAAGCCACCCTCGCCCTGCACGGGCTCGATGACGATCGCGGCCACCGATTTCGGATCGACGTCGCCATGGAATAGCCGGTCCAGATCCGCGAGCGCCTGCTCCGTGGTGATCCCCCGATACGGCTGTGGAAACTCGGCGTGGTACACCTCGGCAGGGAACGGCCCGAAACCGCGCTTGTACGGCATGATCTTGCCCGTGAGCGCCATGGTCATGAGCGTGCGTCCGTGGAATCCGCCGGAAAAGGCGATCACCGCGGAGCGCTTGGTGTGGTAGCGCGCAATCTTGATGGCGTTTTCTATCGCCTCCGCGCCGGAATTCAAGAACAGGGTCTTCTTCGCGAAATCGCCGGGCGCGAGCGCATTCAACCGCTCGGCCAAGCGCACGTAGGATTCATAGGGCACGACATGGAAACACGTATGTGTAAAGGCGAGCGCTTGCTGCGCAACGGCTTCCATGACTTTCGGATGGCGATGGCCGGTGTTGAGTACCGCAATTCCCGCCGCGAAGTCGATGAAGCGCCGGCCGTCCACATCCCAAACTTCGGCATTCTCCGCCTTGGCCACGTAAACGCCCCGGCTACCCACCCCTGCCGGCACGGCCGCCGCCTTGCGCGTCTTGAGTTCGGCTGATTTCGACATTGACGTCCCCTCTGATGGCGTAGCCAAGACATGGAACGGTATCATTGGCGGGTAATTTGGGCAAAAGGATGAGCGGTCATATGTCAATTGCCGACGGTCCATTGCGGACGGAAGACGTGCGGCCGGTGGCCGGCGGGACACTGAACGTGAGAATTCTGCGTTCGACAGCGGATAACCAGGTGGCCAAGGACGACCGCGTCGCCGTCGAGGCACCCCTCGAATTTCTGCTCCATCACCCGGCGCTGGGCATCGAACCGATGTCATTCGGCACGACCATGCGTACCCCGGGCGACGACGAGAGCTTGGCCGCCGGGCTGCTCTACGGTGAGGGCATCGTCAATCGAGCGACGGATATCGATGCAATCGAGTCGAGCACGCGGCGGCCCAATGTCGTCAACGTACGCCTGCACCCCAGCGTGCAGATCGTGCCGAACACTCCGGCCCGCCTGTTTTCAGCCGGCTCGAGCTGCGGAGTGTGCGGCACCACCGGACTCGACGCCGCTATCGCGCGGGCCGCAGCCACGCATATCCCGGACACCGGGCACGTCCCCTTGTCGCTGGTGCTGCGCATGCCGGGTCGGATGCGCTCCGCGCAGTCGAAGTTCGGCGACACCGGCGGTGTTCACGCCTCTGCGCTATTCGATTTTGAAGGAACGCTGCTCAATATCGCGGAGGATGTGGGCCGTCACAATGCCTTCGACAAACTCGTCGGGATGACGCTCATGTCCGGCGATCTGCCGCTGACCAATCGCATCGTGGTGTTGAGCGGCCGTGCCAGCTTCGAGCTCGTGCAGAAGGCAATTCGTGCCGGCGTGAGCGTCCTGGCGGCGATAGGAGCGCCGTCCAGCCTCGCGGTCAATCTCGCAGTGACGTCGGGCCTGACGCTGGTGGGATTCCTGCGCGAGGCCCACTGCAACGTGTACTCATATCCCGAGCGATTGACCCTGACATCCGTCGCTCAGTGATTGAGTTGCGGATGCCGCCGCGTCGTCGTTGAACCAGGCTCGACCCGAGCGAAGTGCGCCGATGCTCATCGGGTACGTGAGCGAGCAAGGGGACTTCACCGAATCGTGAATCGCCGCAATGAAGTCACGCCACCGCCGGTGGTTTGAGAACCGTCGCGTGCGGCCAAAATTTGTCATTGTTGCGAGCTTCGCGACCAGAGGTAGCCGGCCGCGAGGCCGAACACTGCGACGACGGCGAGCGCGCCCCAGGGGTTCTCGTGCACATAGTCGTCCGCCTGTCGCGCGGCGTTGCGGGCTCGCGCGAGCCATGAATCGGCCATTTGCGCGAAAGGGTCCGTCACCGCCGCCAGCGCACCCGACGCGCTCGAGCCAAGGCCTCCCACGTGCAAGTCTCTTTTCTGCGCGATCGAACTTGGATGGCTGGTCAGCATTGCCGAATCTCCCAAACTGAATGAACGCGTAGCCGAATATGCCTTGGAGCCGGTTCCCGCACCATCGGAGGCCAACCGCACTCCCCGTAGGATTCCGCTCACGGCGCCGATGGGCGACTGTTAATTGACCTGATAGCCCCGACCCTGCAAACACGCCGACATGGCGCGGTTGTAGTTGTTGCGCGCGGCATCGGCGTTGCCTGGGATACCTCCTCCCGGCAGCGTCGGATCAAAGCCCGTTTGTCCCTTGGCCCAATTGTGACACTCGAATTGGTCCGCAGCCTGCTGCTCCCTGCTTTGACCATTCTTGGGGTAGATCATCAAATCATCCTGACGAGTGTCCGGAGGCGGCGTGGGCGCGTCAGCGTTCTCCGGCGGATCGACCACGGCGTAGCCGTTCTGGTCGGGCTGCCATGTGTAGTAGACGTTGTCGGCATAGTAGTAGGGAGCGCCGCCGATCCACACCGTGGAATAGTAAGGCGGCAATACCGAGATGACGAGGCCCGGCGGCGGGGCGACCACCACGAATCCGGGACCCCGCGGCGCATACCAGATTCCGGCGCTGAAATAATAGCGATTCCCGCCGCGATAGTAGGGCCGATAGCCCTCGGGGAGCGCAGGTCTGTAGGCGCCAGGCGGCGGGTAATAGCGGCCGTGGTTGTAGCGGCTGTCGAGTACCTGCCCGCGTCCATCGAAAGACGGTCGTCCGACGCTCTCGCGAGGCGCCGCACGGTCGGGTCCCCGGGCCTCGGAGCGCTGCGCGCCGCGACCCCGATCATGTTCGTCGGCCCTCGCGGGCGCGCTTGCTTGGATACCGAGCAACAGCAGGAGCACGGGCAAGAGAACGATTTTTGATTTCTTACTCATGGAACACCAACCTCAGACCGATACGATGAGAACTGCTTGCGCCCACGGGGCCTGCGAGCACGGGCCGCCTCATGCGACGTGGAGCGCCCTCAGGTGACGCCCTCAGGTGACCGTATAGCCTCGTCCCTGCAGGCACGCGCCGATCGCACGCTTATAGGAATCGCCCCGAGCGCGGCCGGCCGCCGCGTTCTGATTGATCTGAGCTTGAGTCTCCCGCGCCTGCGCCTGCGCATTGGCATCCGATGCCGACCCGACGACGGCTCCCGTCGCACCGCCGATGATCGCCCCCGCGCCGGCGTTGCGCGGACCCCCGATGATCGAGCCGATGATGGCGCCGCCGATAGCGCCCGCCACCGTCCCTGATCCCGGAGGATTAGCGGGCTGGACCACCACGCGCTCGTATGCGCTCGCATCCGCGCGGCTCGGATCAACACCGGTTTGCTGAACCGCCCAGAGATGACATTCGTAACGATCGCGTTCGGTCTGCTCGGCGCTCTGGCCGTTGGCGGGATAGACGAACATCCGTTGCGGCGGAGGAGCCGGGACCGCGTACGTGCGGGGCGGTGGCGCCACGCAGGCCGCCAACAGAAGCATCGCCGCCGCCGGAACGGTGCAACGCAATAGCGATTCAAGCGAAAAATGTGCCGATTTCATGTAACCAATCCTTGAGTCTCAACCGATTAACGTCAAATACCTGAATTGGTTGACAGCCAATGGGCCTCCTAAGTTCGCAAGGCGTGCAACCGCCCCCCGCCAAGGTTCCTAGGGCTTACGAAATTTTAATATGAACTGATCGGTCTTGCCGCGTATCGCCGGATCGAACACTTTCGCCGAGTGACTATCGCTGGGCTGCGCCAATAGATTGCTGCTTGCCACGAAGACGAAACCCGCCGCCAGAACCTCCTTTTTTACGGTTTCCGGATCGATCCTGTGCAAGGTCTTGGTATCTCGCCCGCCCGATCCGGCTTCCGCCGTATGATCCAGGACCAGATAGATACCGCCCGGCTTGAGATCGTCGTACACCATTTTGTTGAACACTCCGACATCGAGGCCGGGGAGATTGTGCAGGTCATGGTAGTTCTGCGAAGTCCACACGAGATCGACGGGCGCCGGCACGCCGAGCTGACTGAATGGCTCGACCACGACGCTGACGTTGGCGTAGTTCGGATCGGCGGCGATCGCCTTTACACGCGCGGCGAAATCCGGCGTGTCGGCCGGTGCATCGGGCGAGCGCGCCGGCACCAACGCGTACACATGCCCGGAGCTGCCGACGGCTTTGCTGAAGAGGCGGGTGAAATAGCCGCCGCCGGGCAACAGCTCGGCTATCTGCGCTCCCTGCTTGACGCCCGTGAACGCCAGAGTCTGCGCCGGCTTGCGATCGGGATCGCGCTGCTTGTCCGCGTCCGGGCGGGTGCTGTCGGCAACGGCCGCCGCAATGTTGGCGGGTATCGATTCGGCGCTTCTGCAAATTGCGGTTAACGTCAGGGTGGCCGTGAAAGCGGCTGCGAGAATGAGCGGGTGGCGACGCATGCGGTACTCCGTTTCAAGGCCGCGGACGGCGAAAATTTGCGGACCGGGTATTCTACCACTCGAGCGCATGCCGTTTTGAATGCCGCGGCCTTAGGCTAGGCGTATCATGAGCGGCTACCTTAGGATCTCGCAGGTTTAACGCATGAGCTTGAGTGTTTTCGATATCTTCAAGATCGGCATCGGCCCATCGAGTTCGCACACCATGGGACCGATGAATGCAGCGCGGAACTTCGTCGAACTGTTGGCGGCTCGCGACCTGCTCACGCGCACGACGCAGGTGTCGGCGCAGCTCTATGGGTCGCTCGCCCTGACCGGGCGCGGCCATTGTACCGATCGCGCCATTCTCCTTGGTTTGGAGGGCATGAGTCCCGAGACCATCGATTCATCGGTTATCGAGCCGACGCTGCAGAGAATTCGCGTCGGCGGCCGTATCCGGCTGCTCGGTCAGCGTGAGATCGCTTTCGACGAGCCGCTGAATCTCTTGTTCCACACCGATCAGGTGCTGCCCGGGCACTCCAACGGCATGCGCTTCACGGCGCACGACGCGGGCCTGCAAGTATTGGCGCGCGAGGAGTACTACAGTGTCGGCGGCGGCTTCATCGTGCGCGCCGGTGCCGAAGCGGCGGTCGGCGCCGCCCAGCGCGAGCCTCCACACGAATTCAATTCCGGCGCCCGCCTGCTCGAACTTGCTCGCACCCAGGGTTTGGAGATTTATGAGCTCATGCTCGATCGCGAGCGCACCTGGCGCACCGACGCCGAGATTCGAGCGGGTCTCCTGCGAATTTGGCAGGTTATGCAGGACTGCGTGCGCCGCGGGTTCGAAGCCCAAGGCTTGTTGCCGGGCGTGCTCGGCGTGCGCCGGCGCGCGCCGAAACTATATCGCCAGCTGATGAGCGGCAACCCGGCGAGCCCCATGCATGCCCTCGATTGGGTCAACGTCTTCGCGCTCGCGGTCAACGAGGAAAATGCGGCCGGCGGCCAGGTCGTGACGGCGCCGACCAACGGCGCGGCGGGGATCGTGCCCGCGGTTCTGCATTACTATCGGCGCTTCGAGCCGGGAGCCGACGACGACGGCATCATCCGCTTCCTGCTCAGCGCCGCCGCCGTCGGCATGCTCTACAAGCAGAACGCGTCCATTTCCGGTGCAGAAATGGGATGCCAAGGCGAAGTGGGCGTCGCATGTTCGATGGCGGCGGCCGGCCTGGTGTCGGCGCTCAACGGGAGCAACGAGCAAGTCGAAAATGCGGCTGAAATCGGCATGGAGCACAACCTGGGATTGACCTGCGATCCGGTCGCCGGACTGGTGCAAATTCCCTGCATCGAACGCAACGCCATGGGCTCGGTAAAGGCGATCAACGCGGCGCGCCTCGCGATGCGCGGCGACGGCTCGCACAAGGTTTCTCTCGATCAGGTGATCACCACCATGCGTCAAACCGGGCTCGACATGTCGACCATCTACAAGGAAACCTCGCAAGGCGGCCTTGCCGTCAATGTTCCCGAGTGTTAACCGGTTGCTTGCAGCCCCTGCGCGATGCCGCTGATCGTGGCGCGCAGAGCGGCGAACAACGCGCGATCCTCGCGGCCCGTCTTGCGCCAGCGCCGCAACAGATCCACCTGCATGAGGTGCATGGGATCGATGTAGGGGTTTCGCAGCTTGATCGATCGCTGCAAGGTCGGATCGCTGTCGAGCAGGCGCGCCGAGCCGCGCAGGCGCAGCACGTGCGTCACCGTGAGCGCATATTCCTCGCGGATGCGTTCGGGCTGCGCGCGGTGCGAATCGCCCGCCAAGGCATCGTAGTGACTCGCGATTTCCAAATCGGTCCGTCCCAACATGGCTTCCACGTCGTCGAGCAAGTGACCGAAGAAAGGCCAGTGCGCGACCATTTGCCCGACGATTTGCTCGCCGTGCCGATCGAGCGCGGCGGCAAGACCGCTGCCGAAACCAAACCAGCCAGGCAGCATGTGGCGGCTTTGCGTCCAGGCAAACACCCAGGGAATAGCCCGGAGCGCATGCACGCCGTTGCCCTCGGCGCGCGCCGCGGGGCGCGACCCGATGTGCATGAGTTCAATCACGTCGAGCGGCGTCGCCGCGCGAAAGTATTCAAAAAACTCCGCGCCGCCGAAGATCAATTGGCGATAGGCCGCCAAACTGCTCGCCGCGATCGTACGCATCGCCTCCGCATACGCCGGCGGCACCCGCGGCCGGTCTCCGGTATGCGCCGTCGCCAACGCGACGGACGCGAACGTGCGCTCCAGCGTGCGCATAGCGATCGGCCGCAAGCCGTAACTTTGATTGACGACTTCGCCTTGCTCGGTCAAGCGCAAGAATCCGCGAATGGCGCCGTCCGGCACTCCCTCGACCAAGTTCTCGGTACGTCCGCCGCCGCGCGCCGGCGTGCCGCCGCGGCCGTGAAAAATCAATACCCTGATGCCGGCGTCGCGCGCCGCCCTGAGCACTTCGGTCTGGGCCACTTGCAAAGCCCACCGCGAAGCGGCAATCCCACCCTCCTTGTTGGTGTCGGAATAGCCGACCACGACCATTTGGCGATTGCCCCGCGATGCCAAAT
>DATMNF010000105.1:0-2024 GCA_035569355.1 Steroidobacteraceae bacterium | reverse complement strand
GACGCCGACAATCCTTCGATGGTCTGAACCTCGGCGCCATCCGCCTGCACCGCGAGAAAGAGGCAACCGCGCAGCACGGTTCCGTCCACGCGCACGTGACATGCGCCGCAGACGCCATGCTCGCAGCCGACGTGCGATCCGGTCAGCCCCAGGCGCTGGCGCAGGAAATCCACCAGGGTGGTTCGCGGCGCGACCTTATCGCTGATAGCGCTTCCGTTCACCACGAAGGCGACGTCCACGCTGGATTTCGACGTCGCGTTCATGCGGCGCGCCCGTTCAATTGCCACATGACGCGCTTCGCCATGGCATAGGTCTGCTGGCGCTTTGCGGCGGCGTCGCCCTGCGAGTTCTCCATCGGATCGAGTTCGGCGGCCACCGCGGCTGCGACCTCCTCGATCGGCAGTTTGCGGACCTCGAGGCCTTGCGTCATGGCGTGGGCCGCAGCCGACACCCGCGGCTTTGGCTCGCAGCCGAAGATGACCAGGCGAAGGTTGCGAACCTGATCGCACTCTACCTGCACGGCGGCTGCGATCCCCACAATCGCGAAATCGCCATGCCGTCGGGCGAGCTCGACGAACCCGAATCGATCGCCGATTCTGGCCTCGGGAAAGCGCAGTTCGACGACAATCTCGGTCGGGAGCCGGGCCGTCTCGTAGAGACCGATGAAATACTCCCCGGCCGGCACCGTGCGTCGTCCGGTTGAGCTTTGCAGCAGGATCTCCGCGTTCAGCGCAAGTGCACAGGCCGGAATTTCGGCAGCCGGATCGGCCAACGCAACACTGCCGCAAGGCGTGCCGCGATTGCGGATCGCGGGATGGGCCACGTGCGGCATAGCCAAGGCCAACAGCGGTACGTGTTCGCGTATCAGCGTCGAACGCTCGACGTCGACATGCCGGATGCGCGAACCCAAGCGCACCATTCCCTCGCGGCGTTCGAGCGGCGCGGAATCAACGACCCGGTTGATGTCGATCAGAAGCGACGGCGATGACAGCCGCAGGCTCAAGGTCGGCACGAGACTCTGGCCGCCCGCAAGAATCTGCGCGCCATCGCCGGCCTGTTCGAGCATGACGGCCGCCTCGCTCAATGAGCTCGGTCGCAGATACTCGAAGGCCGGCGGCTTCATGGTCAGTCCGTCGTCGCACCGGATGACTGCGTCGCGACCGCGTCACCCTGCTCCGCCAGCGCCTCGAGCATCAGCCGCTCGGCAAGGCCCAGCAGATGCGACATGACCTCTTCGGCGGCGTCGGCTTTGCGCGCCGTTACGGCGGCGATCAATTTCTTCCACCCCTTCACCGACAACTGTCGGTTCGCTTCCACGCTCAGTGTCTTGACGCGCACGTAGTGCACCAGCTCGTCATACAGATGGATCGCTTCCTCCAAGCGCTTATTCTTGCCCAGCGGAAACAATGCCTGACGGAGCTTGAGATTGACCGCCAAGTACTCCTGCACGGAAGCGGGTTTGCCGAGCGCACCGTCGGCCAGCGTCCGCAGCGCCTTGAGCTCAGCGGCTGTCGCGCGTTCGCAAGCCAGCCGCACCGCGTAGGGTTCGAGCCGCTGGCGAATTTCGAAGACCTCGGTGATTTGCTGTTCATCGAAGACCGGGACTTTGAAGCGCCGCCCCTCGTGCACCAGCAGCCCATCCTGGGTCAGAAGCGCCAGCGCCTCGCGCGCCGGAGTGCGCGAAACGCCGAGGTCCTTGGCGACATCATTCTCGAGGAGCCGCGTGCCGGGCGCATACTCGCCGCCGCGAATCGCGATGCGTAAACGTTCGTAAATCTGACTGCGAAGGTCCGGGACTCGTTCTACTTGTTTCATGATCTCAACTCAGACAATTGGGATTTCGTATTCTGAATACGGGTCGTCAGAAGTCAACGACCCTGAACTGGAACCGGCGGTCATGCGGCTAGAAGTCATGCAGCATCTCGCCGATCGCCGCGTGCGCAACACCCGCGCTCAAGGCCGCCATCAGCAGGATCCTCAACTTGTTGGGAGCTAGGTCACCGCCCGATACGATGCCGTCCGCG
>DATMNF010000104.1:0-26864 GCA_035569355.1 Steroidobacteraceae bacterium | reverse complement strand
GCGGCTGATCACCAGCGCCAATGGATTCAGTTTGGAAACATACGTGGTGCTCGAGGACAACGGCGCGGTGATCACCGACGCCTCGCGCATTCGCGAAATCGAGCAGGGGCTGTGGCGCAACTTGCAGCAGCCCGAGGATTCACCGGCGACGGTGACGCGGCGCGCTCCGCGCCAGGTGCGCATGTTCTCGACCCCGACGCAGGTCAACTTCAGCGTCGACAGCCGCAACGGACGTACGATCCTCGAGTTGGTCGCCGCCGACCGCCCGGGACTGCTCTCCGAAGTCGGCAAGGTCTTCCGCACCGAACGCGTGGCGATCAACGGCGCCAAGATCATGACCGTGGGCGAACGGGCCGAAGACGTGTTTTATATCACCGATGCCGAAGGCCGTCTCCTGCAGGAGGAAGCGTGCCAGCGCGTGCAGGAATCGCTGATTCGAGCGTTGGATCGGCGCGACTCGACCCGGAGCTGAAATGATTTCGTACACGGAACTGCAGGCGACCATCGAGGGCGCCTTTGAAGCGCGGGCGAAGATCACCCCGCAAAATGTCTCGCCCGAAGTGCGCACGAGCGTGGAGACCGTACTCGGTCTGCTCGATACGGGGAATCTGCGTGTGGCGGATAAACTCGCCGGTACCTGGCGAGTCAACGAGTGGCTGAAGAAGGCCGTGCTGCTGTCGTTTCGCATCGCGGATAACACCGCGGTGCGGGCGGGCGCGTTGAATTTCTACGACAAGGTGCCGCTCAAGTACGAAGGCTGGGACGCGGCGCAATTCGGCGCAGCCGGCGTGCGGGTCGTTCCGCCGGCGACGGTGCGGCGCGGCGCGTTCGTCGCGTCGAATGTGGTGTTGATGCCGAGCTACGTCAACATCGGCGCCTACGTGGACTCGGGCACGATGGTCGATACCTGGGCAACAGTCGGATCCTGCGCGCAAATCGGCAAGAACGTGCACTTGTCCGGCGGTGTCGGCATCGGCGGAGTCTTGGAGCCGCTGCAAGCGGCGCCCACCATCATCGAGGACGATTGTTTCATCGGTGCCCGCTCGGAAATCGTCGAGGGTGTCATCGTCGAGTCGGGCGCCGTCATATCCATGGGGGTGTTCATCGGACAAAGCACCCGGATATACGATCGCGAACGCGATGAAATCCTCTATGGCCGCGTCCCTGCCGGCGCGGTGGTCGTGCCGGGTTCGCTCCCCGCAAAGAGCGGCAAATATGGGCTTTCCTGCGCGGTGATCGTCAAGCGGGTGGATGCTCAAACTCGCGCAAAAACCTCGCTCAACGAGCTGCTGCGAAACACCGACTAAGTCCGGCCGGGCTCATCCGAATCGTCCGGTGATGTAGTCTTCCGTGAGCTTCTGGTGCGGATTGGTGAAAATCACGTCCGTCGGACCGATCTCAACCAGATCGCCCATGTGGAAATATGCGGTGTGCTGCGACACCCGCGCGGCCTGCTGCATATTGTGCGTCACGATTACAATGGCGTAGTTCGCTCGCAGCTCATCGATCAAGTCCTCGATTCTCGCGCTTGCGATCGGATCGAGCGCCGAAGTGGGTTCATCCATCAAGATCACCTCGGGATTGACCGCAATCGTGCGCGCGATGCAAAGCCGCTGCTGCTGGCCGCCGGAAAGACTGGTCCCGGGGGTCGACAGCCGATCCTTCACCTCCTCCCAGAGGCCGGCACGCGCCAAACTGACCTGGACCAAATCGTCCATTTCCGAGCGGCTACTGGTCAACCCGTGAATGCGCGGGCCGTACGCCACATTGGCGTAGATCGAGTGGGGGAAGGGCGTGGGCTTCTGGAATACTATGCCGACGCGGGCCCGCAGCTGCGCAACGTCCTGCCTGCGATCGTAGATATTATTCCCGTCCAGAGTGATCACCCCCTCCACTCGCGCGCTCAGTATCGTGTCGTTCATGCGATTGAGGCAGCGCAGGAAGCTCGACTTGCCGCAACCCGAAGGGCCAATCAGAGCGAGCACCTGATTGCGGCCGATGTCGAGCGTGACGTTCTTCACTGCATGCTTGTCGCCGTAGTAAACGTTCACCTTGCGCGCCGTCATCACGGCGTCGCGCAGGGAATCGCGAGCGGCTGCGCCGGCGCCGGTTGGAGGCGACACCGGCGGTGACGCGCCGCCGCTAGCGGGGGATTCGTTCATGATCTTTTTTTAGCCGAAGCGCCCGGTGATGTAATCGTCGGTTTTGCGATTTTTTGGCGAAGTGAAAATTTGGTTGGAGGGACCAATTTCCACGAGCTCGCCCAAGAACATGAAACCGGTGACGTTCGACACGCGGGCCGCTTGTTGCAAATTGTGCGTGACCACTACGATACAATATTTCTCGCGCAGCGCTTGCAAGGTTTCCTCGACGCGCAGCGTGGAGATCGGATCGAGCGCCGCGGTCGGCTCATCGAGCAACAGCACTTCCGGCTGCACGGCGATGGCGCGCGCCACGCACAACCGCTGCTGCTGGCCGCCGGATAGCCTGCGCCCGTCGGCTTGCAGCTTGTCCTTGACCTCGTCCCACAGCGCCGCATCGCGAAGCGCGGATTCCACACGAATCTTCAGTTCAGCGCCGCGAACGCCGCCCGCCAGCCGCAGGCCGAAGGCCACGTTGTCGTATACCGACATCGGAAACGGCGTCGCCTTTTGGAACACCATCCCGACGCGGTAGCGCAGTTCCGCCACGTCCACCGAAGGAGCCAGAATGTCGCGCCCGCCGATGCGCACGTCGCCCTCGGCGCGCTGCTTGGGATATAGCGCGTACATGCGATTGAGCACGCGCAGCAGCGTGGACTTTCCGCAGCCCGACGGGCCGATGAACGCGGTTATCGAACGATCGGCCAAGGTCGTGTTGATGTTGTGCAGCGCCTGCACGTCGCCGTAGAAGAAATTCAAGCCGCGGATCTCGATTTTCGGCGGCCCCAGATCCTGCGCCGGATCCCGCGCGACCACGTACGGCACGCGCGTCTTCAGATGCTTGGGCGGTTTGGTCGAGGGAATCATCGCCCCGCACCTTGATTCGATTGCAGCAGCGCCAGGAGCACGCGCGCGGATATGCTGAGGACCAATATCGTAACGGTAATGATCAAAGCTCCGCCCCATGCCAGGTCCTGCCAATCCTTGTAGGGACTCAGCGCGAACTGGAATATGACCACGGGTAGATTGGCCATGGGCGCGTTCAGCTGCGTGCTCCAAAACTGATTATTGAGCGCTGTGAACAGCAGAGGCGCGGTTTCGCCGCTGATTCGCGCTACTGCCAGGAGCAATCCGGTCACGATGCCGCTGCGTGCCGCGGGGTACAGGACGCTCATGATCGTTCGCCAAGGATACGCGCCCAGTGCGGCCGAAGAATCCTTCATGCCGACGGGCACCAGATTCAGCATGTCCTCCGTGGTGCGCAAGGTGACGGGAATCGCGAGCACTGCGAGCGCCAGCGCGCCGGCGATCGCCGAAAAATGACCGATGTGCACCACGACGATTTCGTAGATGAAGAGCCCGATGATGATGGATGGGGCGCTCAACAATACGTCGTTTATGAAGCGAATCACGGTGCTGAGACGGGAGTTGCGTCCGTATTCCGCGAGATGGGTACCGGCCAGCACGCCGATGGGCGATCCGATCAAAATGCCCAAGAGAGTCATCACCGCGCTGCCGTAGATGGCATTGAGCAAGCCGCCCTGGCCGCCGGGCGGAGGCGTCATTTGCGTGAACAGCGGCCATGAGATACCCGCGATCCCCTTCGATACGAGAGTCCACAATATGGCGGCCAAGCAGGCCAGCCCCGTCATCGTCGCGATGAGCGAGAGCGCGAGGAAAATGCTGTTCTTCGCCTTGCGCAGCGCCCGTCGATTCATATGGGTACGCCCGCACGCCGCTCCAGCCTCCGCAACATCGCCTGTGCCACCGCGATTACCGTGAAGGTGATCAGAAACAGCAGCAACCCCAGCGCAATCAGCGAAGAAGTATAGAGATCGCCGACCGCCTCGGTGAACTCATTGGCGATCGAGGAAGAAATCGTGGTGCCGGGAGCCAGCAACGAGGAACTGATGCGATGCGCGTTGCCGATCACGAAAGTTACCGCCATCGTTTCACCGAGCGCACGGCCCAAGCCCAACATGATGCCTCCGACGATCCCGACGCGCGAATACGGCACGACCACGTTCCACATCACTTCCCAGGTCGTGGCGCCGAGTCCGTATCCCGATTCCTTCAGCATGGGCGGTACCGTGTCGAAAACATCGCGCATGGTCGCCGCGATGAACGGCAGCACCATGATGGCCAGAACGACGCCCGCCGTCAGCACGCCGATGCCGAACGGCGGTCCTCTGAACAGATGCCCAATCCCCGGAGCGCCCCCGAGGTGCGCTATCAGCCAGGGCTGCACATGCCGCTGCAACACCGGCGCGAGCACGAATAAACCCCAAATTCCGAATATTATACTGGGCACGGCGGCCAGCAATTCGACGGCGACGCCGATTGGCCGCTTGAGCAGAGGCGGGCACAGCTCGGTCAGAAACAGCGCGATGCCGAATCCGGCCGGAACCGCCAACAGCATGGCGATCAGGGAGGTAACCACGGTGCCGTAGATCGGCGCGAGAGCGCCGAACTGGTCCGTCACCGGGTTCCAAACCTCACGAGTGACGAAGGAGAAGCCGAAGTGGCTGAGCGCCGGCCATGCTCCCCGCAGCAGCGAGATGGCCACCCCTCCGAGTATCAGCAAAACGAGAATCGCCGCGCTCAGCGTCGCCGAGCGGAAGACTCTCTCGTAAATCAACTGCTTTGCGGCGTGCCTCGGATTGATGATCGCCACGGTGTGAGTTTCGCTCTCGCTAGTTGCCGCTCCACACCGGATGACCGCCCGACGTGATTTCCGAGGTCCAGGTCTTTTTCACCTGCGCAATCAACTGCGCGGGCAAGGGAACATAATCGAGTTCAGCCGCCATACTAGCGCCATTCCCATAGGCCCACCCAAAGAACTTCAGTGCTTCCTTGACCGGCGCCGGGTCCTCCGGCTGTTTGTACAGCAGAATGAAGCTCGCGCCGGTAATCGGCCAACTCTTGGCGCCGGCCTGATCGGTCAATATCAGATAGTAGCCGTCGGCCTTGGCCCAGTCGGCACTCGCGGCCGCCGCCTGAAAGGACTCCGCACTCGGCGCTACCGCGGCGCCCGACTTGTTGGTAAGGAGCGTGTACGCCATTTTATTTTGCTTGGCATAGGCGTACTCCACATAGCCGATCGCGCCGTCGGTTTGGGTGGTCATATTGGCCACCCCCTCGTTGCCCTTGGCGCCGATCCCCGTCGGCCATTGGACCGAGGTGTTGGCCCCGATGGTCGACATGAACTTGGGGCTTTCTTTGGACAAGTAATCGGAGAACAGGAAATTCGTGCCGGAGCCGTCCGAGCGGTAGATCGGAGCGATCGCAGTGCTCGGCAGCGCCAGCTTCGGATTCAGGCTTTTGATCTTGGGGTCGTTCCATTGGGTGATGTCGCCCAAATAAATGCTGGCTACCGTGGCCCCGTCCAAATGCAGTTGGCCGGCCTGGATACCCTTGACGTTCACCACCGGCACCACGCCGCCTATGATCATCGGGAACTGCACGAGCCCGGACGCCTGCAAATCGTCCGGCTTCAACGGCATATCGGAGGCGCCGAAGGTGACTGTCTTGGCCTTGATTTGCTTGATACCGCCGCCCGATCCGATGGACTGATAATTGAGCCCTACTCCGGTGAGCTTCTTATATGCGTCCGCCCATTTGGCATAGATCGGATAGGGGAACGTAGCGCCCGCGCCGGAGATGTCCGCCGCCGCTGCCGCAAGGCTGAAAGCCGCCGTCGCTCCGAGTATGGCAAGCCGTGAAAGCATCTTCTTCTGCATGTGCGTTCGCTCCGGGATTCTAGTGACAGGGGCGCCCAGCGGCGTTTGAGCCGGTGATCATCGGTGCGGAATGTTGCACATTTATGACAGTGCGAATTGGGCTACCGGAGGGCGCCGTGCGCGTGCGCGCGATCGATCGGTGCGCAGCGGCGACCTCAGCAGCACCGCGGTCCCGAGCCGCCGTACTTTCGATCGATCGCCATCGCATGGAATTCGCGCTCCGACATCAGCGGTTGGTCCGGATGTCGCGCCTGCATGTGCGCCGCGTAGCGTTCATAGTCGGGAATGCCGAAAATCTGCCTGCAGGCCTGACGGATTCTCTGCAGACGAGTCGGCAGGCGCACCTCGTCGCTCATGTTGCGACCCCCTTCGCCGAGACGTACGGTGGGATCTCCGCCGCGGTCGGCTGCGCCTGGCGCAGCGCCTGCAGACAGATCTTCAGCGCGAAAAAGCACATCGCGAGCACCAACACCACGAACACGCCGCACACCACCGCATCGAGGTAGTTGTTGAAGGCGACACGCTGCATTTCAGCGATCGATTTCGCCGGTGCAAGCACCTTGCCCTGCGCCGCCGCATCGCTGAACTTGTGCGCCAGCGCGAGAAAGCCAATCTTCGGATCGGGATGGAAGATCTTCTGAACGCCGGCGGTCAGAGTGGTGATCAGCAGCCACGCCGTGGGCAGAAGAGTGACCCAAACGTAGCGCTCACGCTTCATCTTGACCAATACGCTGGTGCACAGCAGCAGCGCGATGCCGGCCAGCATCTGGTTGCCGACGCCGAACAGTTGCCACAGCGTATTGATGCCCCCGAGCGGATCGACCACCCCCTGGTATAGGAAGTAGCCCCAGGCGGAAACGCATAGTGCGGTCGCCAGCACGTTCGCCGGCAGGAATTCGGTGTCGCCCAACGGCTTGTAGGCGTGTCCGAGCATGTCCTGGATCATAAAACGTCCGGCGCGGGTGCCGGCATCGACGGCGGTCAGGATGAAGAGCGCTTCGAACAAGATCGCGAAGTGGTACCAGAACGCCTCCATGGCCTTGCCGCCGACCGTGGTCGCGAGTATTTGCGCCATGCCAACCGCCAGCGTCGGCGCGCCGCCGGCACGCGACAGCACGGTCTTCTCGCCGATATCGGCAGCGGTCTGAGTGATCATGTCTGGAGTAATCGTAAAACCCCAGCTCGAGATGACCTGAGCGGCATTGGCGGCGGTGGTGCCGATCACTGCGGCGGGTGAATTCATCGCGAAGTACACGCCGGGGACGATGACGCACGCGGCCGTCAACGCCATGATGGCGACGAACGATTCAGCCAGCATGCCGCCGAAGCCGATCAGACGCATGTGCGACTCTTTCTCGATCATCTTCGGCGTCGTGCCCGATGAAATCAGGGAGTGGAATCCGGACACGGCGCCGCACGCGATCGTGATGAACAGGAACGGGAACAGCTTGCCGGAGAAGACGGGCCCCGAGCCGTCGATGAAAAGCGTCGTCCGCGGCATCGCGAGCGGCGGCGCGACGACATAGATCCCGATCGCGAGGGCGATGATCGTGCCGATTTTGAGGAAGGTGCTGAGATAGTCGCGCGGCGCGAGCATCAGCCACACGGGCAGGCTTGCAGCGATGGCGCCATAGAGGATCAGGGCCCACGCCAGTGCCGGGCCGCTCAGCGTGAAAAGCGGGCCCCAGGTCGGATCCGCCGCTGCCGCACGGCCGTAGACGATCGACAGCAGCAGCAGTATGACGCCGATCGCGGAGGCCTCGCCGACCTTACCCGGCCGCAGCACGCGCATATAGACTCCCATCAGGAGCGCGATCGGGATCGTCGCGGCGATCGTGAACAACCCCCAGGGACTCGCGGTCAGCGCCTTGACCACCACCAGTGCAAGGACCGCAAGGATGATGATCATGATCGCGAGCACACCGACCAGTGCCAGCGAGCCGGGCACCGGGCCGAGTTCCATCTTGATCATCTGACCGAGCGATTTGCCGTCACGCCGCACCGAAGCGAACAGCACGATGAAGTCCTGAACCGCACCGGCAACCACCACGCCGGCCAGGATCCACAGCGTCCCTGGCAAAAATCCCATCTGCGCCGCGAGCACCGGACCCACCAAGGGGCCCGCGCCCGCGATTGCCGCGAAGTGGTGGCCATACAGGACCCATTTATTCGTCGGCACGTAGTCCATGCCATCGTTGTGGCGCAGCGCCGGCGTCAATCGCGAGTCATCGAGCCGCAGCACCTTGTCGGCGATGAACTTGCTGTAGAAGCGATAGGCGATCACGTAGACGCACAGCGCGGCGGTGACGAGCCAGACGGAATTGACCGTCTCGCCGCGGCCGAGCGCGAGCGCTGCCAGCGCCATGGCACCGACGAGCGCGACAACGATCCAGACGAGCATCGACGTGAGCTTGCTCATGCTTCCCCCAAGGCTCGATGGTGCCGCTCACCGGCAGGTGGCGCCCCTATTTTTATCGAAGATACAGGCGCGTCCGCCGGCGCGCAAGGCTCATGCTCGAGCATCGTCCTCATGGCCGCGACCGGCCATGAGGACGAAGATTTTCTCTTAGATGTCTAGAATTCTTGGATGCTTAGAACTTGAATCGCACGCCGACCGTGGTGGTGATGTCGGTCGTGCTGTAGGGAAAGCCGCCGGCCAGACCGTCACGCACGCCGGAGTACATCACGCCCGCAAAGGCGTCGAACCGCTTGGACAGACGATAGATGCCGTCGAACGAGATGACGTTCTCCGTGCCGCCGCAAGTTCCGGGCTCGCTCAAGTGAGGCTTGCTCGAGGAACACTCGGCATTGGCGGCGGCCGTGCCGAATGCGTTCTGCTTATACCCGTACCATGCCCCGACCAGGTCCAATTCCGGAATCACCGTGTACCGCACGCCGGCCCAGGCCACCTGCAATGTCTTGTCGTAGAAGTAGGTCGATCCAACACCGCTTTGTTTGTTGACGAAGGCCACCCTGTAGGCGGCCACGTCAAATCCTGCCTTCAACGGGTTGTCCGGATTCGCGTACTTGATGTGCTCATAGCCGCCGAAGAACTTGAGCACGCCCATGTTGTACAGGCCCATCAAGGCAATGGCCGTGTTATCCGAGATCGTTGCCGCCAGTGCATTGCTCGCGCTTGCCGCGATGCAAGTGGCGCCAGGAGTGGGCGGCACGGTGGCACTGGGGCACAAGCTCTCTGGGTCGGTATTTGGCCTCGATAGGGTGGCAACTTGCGCCGAGCTGAGTGCGGCCAGCGCCACCGCATCGTTGATTTTGGCGTAGTACGCATCGAGCGAGAGGCCCGCGAAATCCCCGCCGAAAGACACCTCGTAGGCCGTATTGGCGCTGCCGGTGGATTGATTGAATTTGTATTCGGCCGAAAGATGTGCCCCAACCCCCTCCGCAGGCTTGAAATTTCCCACATACTTCACCGACGAATCGAGACGGCGATTCTGCGTATCACCCCCGCCGGCGGTGGTTCCCGATATGCCGATCAAGGAAAATGCCTGCGAAGCGTAGTTCGGGTCGTACTTGGCGACGCCGTCCGCCAGCACGGTGTTTTGACGGCCGAAGGTGATCGTCCCGAAAGTCTTCGAGCTGACGCCGGCATAGGACTGGATGAAAGTCTGGCCCGAAGCGCTCGAATCCACATTGGTATTCTGATTCCCAGGTTCTGCCTGAGTGCCGAGGGGGCGGCCGTTGTTTTGCGCCAGCGACTTCAACGCATCGCTGATTTGGCCGGATTGCGGATTGAAGAAGGTCTCCAGTTTGAACACTCCCGACCAATCTCCCACGAGGGGCTCGAGGCCCTGCAGGCCAATCCGCGAATTGCTCAAGTTGCTGGGCGTAACGCCCGTCACCGCGTGATTGCTGTTCTTTTGCACGACTTCCGCGCTGCCGCCGACGAAGTAATCGCTGATGGGTGCGCCGTGGGTTTGATTCTGAAGGCCGATATCCACGATGCCGTACAGAGTGATGCCGTGCCAGGTCAGGCTGTCATCGGTCGCGGTCTGCGCCTGCGCGAAACCCGCACCGATCGACAGCATGCACAATACAAAACCACCTCTCAGAATGCGCCAGCCGCGATCACCGCGTGCTTCGGATTCCCTTCGCTTGCAAGTCATGTTTGGATCGCTCACAGCTCGAACCCCTTTAAGTTATGGTTGTTGGATTTAATCGACGAATTATTACAGCCGTGTTACGGATTTTCGCCTTCTACATTTGCGTCTATGGGCGGCGATTAGGCGTATATATATCACACCTCTCGCAAAGGGTCATTATTCGCTGTGTCTTTTATGCAACAACCGGGGCGGGAGAGCCGCGCGATCGGAAGGGTGCGCCGTCGGTCCGAACCGGTCAGGGCGACGAGCCGGCGAGAGCGCGCCGAAACGCGGCAATGATGGCGGGTTGCGGTAGGCGAATCGGGGGGACGGCCTGGTAGTTCTGCCAGCCGCCGCCGAGGCTCTTGTACAGCTGCACGAACTGCTCGCCCTGCGCGACTTGCGCATCTGCGTACTGCTCCTGCAGGTCATAGAATTGACGCTCGGCATCCACGACGTTGAGAAAGTCGGTCAGGCCTCGGTTGTATCGTTCGGTTGCCAAATCGAGGGCGCGTTGGCCGGCCATCATGGCGGTGCCCAACTTCTCCATGCGGGTCTGCTCCGCCTGGTACGCGTCAAGAGAAGAATCGACCTGCTGCACGGCGTTCAAGATGGTTTTGCGGTACTTCACCAGACTCGCATGAGCCGCGAGATCCGCGATGTCGACCTGCGCATCGAGTGCGCCGAAGTCGAGAAGAGGCCAGATCGCGCCCGGCCCGAAAGACCAAATGTGCTTGGCCAGGCTGGGCTGAGTCCCCCAGCCCTGCGACTGGCTGCCGATGGCTCCAATCACGGCAACCTGCGGAAAGAGGCTCGCGGTCGCCACGCCAATGCGCGCCGTGGCTGCCGCGAGTTCGCGCTCCGCTTGCTGAATGTCGGGCCTGCGCTTCAACAGGTCGAACGGCGCGCCAGGCGCAGTGGGCGCAGGCATGGACGGGATGAGATCGGGTTTCGCGAGCTCTGCGGCCATATTCTCGGGATACTCGCCCACCAGGACCGCGAGGGTGTACTGCGCGGCGTTGACCTCGGCCTCCAGAGGAGCGATCCGGGCCTCCAGAGTGGCGAGTTCGCGCTTCGCGAGCGCCACGTCGAGTTCATTGGTGATGCCACGCTCATAGCGAATGTTCACGATCCGCAGCGACTCGCGCAGCACATCGCTCGCCCTGTGCAAGATGCCCGCACGAACTTGAAATCCTCGCAGATCGATATAGGCGCGCACGACGTCGGCGACGACCGTGGTGAGGACGTCCGAGCGCGCGGCGCGCGCCGCTTCAGTATCGGCGCGAGCGGCTTGGAATTCCCTGCGGAATTTTCCGAATAGGTCGAGCTCCCAAACCGCATCGAATCCCGCAATCGTGTTGATCTGTTGCAGACCCGCCCCAGTGTCCGCGGACCTCAGCGCCGTATCGGCGCGCCCCTTGGTGAGGTCACTTCCCGTACCGCGCCCTGCGGCAGCACTTGCCTCCACGTCGGGCAATGCATGTCCGAGCACGACCGCCTCGTAAGTGCGCGCTTGCTGCAATCGATCCAAGGCGATTTCAAGGTCCAGGTTGGACTGGACGGCGCGATCGACCAGGGAGTTCAGTTCCGCGTCGTCGAGCGCACGCCACCACGCGGCCAGATCCGCGGCAGGCGCGCCGGGTTCCTCGCTTGCGGGCGCGGCGCCGGCGGGAACCTTGGAGATGAAGTTCGGCGGCACATCGGGGTTTGGGAGGCGGTAAGTCGGTCCCGCCGCGCAAGCAGCCAAACCGGCGACCAATCCGAGCACGACCGATCGCAAACCTCTCACCGCGCCCCCTTCAGCGCTTGGCGCCGACGGGCTTGCTTACCCCATCGGGCTCGTTGGCGGCGACCGTTTGACCCGAGGCGATCTGGCTGCTGATGTTCAGAACCAGGCGGTCGCCCGGCTGCGCACCCGACGCCAACTCGACCACACTTCCATTGTCGCGAGCGATCACGACATCTTTGAATTCCACCTTGCTGTTCGCGTCCACGCGTGCGACTTGCGCGCCGGCGGCGCGAAATATCAATGCGGAGGCCGGCACTTCGACCAGCCCCCGGGGCGGCAGCCTGAACACGACATTCACATACATGCCGGGCACCAGCGCATGAGTGGCATTGGGCATGTCGACTTCGACCCGCATGGTGCGAGCCTGCGCGTTGATCGATTCCGCGGATCGGGCTATTTTCCCCGAGAACACCCCGCCCACGGCGCCCGTCGCGCGTATCTCGGCCGGCACGCCGGCATTCATCAGCTCGCCCGCGGCGCTCTGCGGCACATCCACGAAAACGCGCAACGGATCGGTCTGCGCCATGCGGTACAGGGGCGTCGTCGCCGGCCCGCTCCCGGCGGTCACCAAATTGCCGACGTCGATCTTTCGCTCGGTGATGGTGCCATCGAAAGGCGCCTTCACCTGCTTGAATTCGGCAAGAGCGTCGTATTGCTCGACCTTGGACCTGTCGAGAGCGACTTGCGCATCGGCCGCATTCAGACGCGCCACGGCGCCTTCGTAGTCCGCCTTCTTCGATTCCCGCTCCTGCTCGGAAACGACTCCCTTGGGCGAATCGCGCCAGCGCTCATTGGTCGTTTTGCTGAATTCGGCTTCTGCCTCGCGAGCGCCGACCTGCGCCTGCGACGACTTCAGCTGCGCTCGAGCCGCGCGCAACTCGGCGTCGAGCTCGGGGGTCTCGATGACCGCGAGCACCTGTCCCTTCTTGACTTTATCGCCGATATCCACCAGCCAATTCGCCACATAGCCGTTGACTCGCGCGTAAATCGTGGTTTCGTACCAAGCCGCAGTCTCGCCCGGAAGCGCCAGATCCTGTCCGGCGACCGCCGGCCGCGCGATCACCACGTCGACCGGCGACGGAGCCGAATACGCAGCCTCTCCTGCCTCCGCCACGGCGCGCGCATGCAAATACCGGAGCGCGACCACGGCGAGAAAGCAAACCAGCAAGAACGCCGCTGCGATGCTCAGAGCCCGCTTGGCGCGTCGACCCGTCTCCGGAGCGAAGCTCGTCGGCACCGCCTCGTGCTCCGAGCGCGCTTCGGAGCGAGCCGCCTCGTCCGGATACTGGCTGTGAGCAGCGTTCTCGCTCAGCGGCGCCGGGGGCACGAGATGTTGCGGATCATGCGGTGGCATTGACGCTGCCCTGGATGCGTGAATCGGCGACCGGCGTGGGTTGGCGGCGCAACAAGCGATACATGGTGGGCACGAAGATCAGTGTCGCAAATGTCGCGAACAGCAAGCCGCCGATCACCGCCCTGCCCAAGGGCGCGTTCTGCTCGCCGCCCTCGCCTATCCCCAATGCCATCGGCACCATGCCGAGAATCATCGCGCCGGCGGTCATGAGCACCGGCCGCAGACGTATGTAGCCCGCGCTCGTTGCCGCCCGCAATGCGTCGTCGCCCGCGGCCATGCGTTGATTGGCAAAACTGACCACCAGAATGCTGTTTGCGGTCGTCAAGCCGATGCACATGAGCGTGCCCATGAGTGCAGGCACGCTCATCGGGGTTTGAGACAGGAACAGCATCCACAGCACGCCCGCCAGAGCAAACGGCACGGCCATGAGCACGATCAGAGGATCGATCCAACTCTGAAAATTCATCACGAGAAACAGGTACACCAGGACGATGGCGAGCGCGATGCCGGTGAACAGCCCGGTATAGCTTTCGCGCATCGTCTGCACCTGGCCGCTCAGCGTCACCGTCAGCGCCTTCGATGCATCCGGAGTATGGGCCTTCAAGACCTTGTCGATGTCGAGGGAAGCCGAATAAAGATCCCGGCCCTGTACGTCCGCGTGCACGTCGAAAACCGGGCGAATGTTCAACTGCGAGGCCACCATGGGGACTGCCTCGCGGCCGAAAGAGGCCAGATTCAGCAACAGCTGCCCGGATGCGGCACCGGCTCCCGAGGTCACCGGCATGGTCTCGAGGTCTTGCGACGAGCCGATGCGATAGCCCGGCACTTGAACCACCAGCGGATAGCTCACGTTGTTGCGCGGATCGACCCAGAAATTGGGCGCCGTCTGCGCACTCGAATTGGTCGCCACGAGGACGTTGTTGGCCGCTTCCTGTTGCGTCACCCCCGTCTCGGTCGCCAACGCGCGGTCCATGTTTACCGTCAGCGAAGGCGCATTGGGAACTTGAAACACGTGCGAGTCCACCACCCCGGGGACGCCCCTCAATGCATGCGCGACCTGCGAAGCCAGCGCAAACGCGGCTTCCTGATCCGGCCCCGAGATCCGCACATCGATCGGCGCCGGTTGGCCGAAATTGAGGACCTGGTCGACGATGTCGGCCGGCTGAAAAAAGAACTGCAATTCGGCGAATCGCGCGGGCAGTTCGCGCCTCAGCATGGCGATGAATTTCGCCGTCGGGGCATGTTTCTCGTTCAACGAGATCAAGATCTCTCCGTCCATCGGACCCACGGTCGCCGAGTCGCTGAGGGCGATATTGATGCCGCTGTAAGGCAACCCGATATTGTCGAGCATCACATCGATCTGATCGGTGCCCACGATTCTCCGGATCGCGCTTTCGACCTCTGCAAAGTACTGCTGCGTCCTTTCGAGCCTGGTTCCCGCGGGCGCCCTGACGTGCAGCCGCATCTGCCCCGCATCCACCTGGGGAAAGAAATCCCGTCCCAACAGCGGAAACAGCAGTGCCGACACCGCGATCAACGCGACGAAGCCCCCCACGGTCAGACGCGCCTGCGACAGAGCCCATGCAAGCGTGTTGCGATAGTTTTCTCGAAATCTATCGAATGCCCGCTCGAACTGCGCCTGAAACCTGACGAGGACATTCTTGGCGCCCTCCCGCTTCGGCGTGTTCGCGGCTTCGGCGCGAAACTCGTGCACCGCACGGCGCATCAGGTGGTCGAACAGCACCGGCACCATGGTGAACGAGAGCGCGAGACTCGCCAGCAGCGATCCGATGACGGAGAGCGACAGGGGAGAAAAAAGATACTTTGCCGTGCCTTGCAGCAAGAACACCGGAACGAAGACTATGCAAATGCACAGCGTCGACAGAAATGTGGGAACTGCCACTTCGCTGGCGCCGACCACGATCGACTGATGCAGCGGTTCACGCATGGCAACATGACGCTCGATGTTTTCGATGACCACGGTCCCGTTGTCGACGAGAATGCCGATGGCCAGCGCAAATCCGCCCAACGTCATGGTGTTGAGCGTTTGCCCCGTCAGATCGATGAACAGCACCGCCGTGACGATCGACAGCGGTATGGCGGCGAGAATGATCACGGACAGCCGGACATTGCCCAAAAACAGCATGATGACGAGCGCCGTCAGCGCCGCCGCCATGCAGGCGCTCAGGAGCACGCTGTTCAACGCCGCTCTCACGAACACCGACTGATCGAATAAAGCCTTGATCGATACGTCCGCCGGCAGCATTCTCTTGATGTCCTTGAGCGCCGCGCGCACACCGTCGATGACGGCGAGCGTCGACACGCCGCCCGTCTTTCGGATGGTCATCAATGCGCCGGGCGTACCGTTGACGGACACCGAATTGGTCTGCACTTGAAAGCCATCGTGCACGTGCGCCACATCGCGCATGAACACCGTTCTTCCGTCGACCTGCTTGATCGGAAAGGCGTTTATGGACTCGATGAGATCCGGCGAGTTGTTCATCGTGAGCGCGTAGTCTTTATCGCCGATCTTCACGTCGCCCGCCGGCAGAATGACATTCTGGCGCTGCAGGGCCGTACTCACGTCCGAGGGGGACAAGCCG
This sequence comes from Steroidobacteraceae bacterium, assembly GCA_035569355.1. Taxonomy (GTDB): domain Bacteria; phylum Pseudomonadota; class Gammaproteobacteria; order Steroidobacterales; family Steroidobacteraceae; genus Bog-1198. The sequence goes on along the minus strand of DATMNF010000104.1, from coordinate 11,137 downwards.
CGGGCTTGCAGGGCCTGCGAGTCCAGATCCGCCATGATCACGCGCGGCTTGCCGCCATAGGGATAGGGCACCTCTGCGCCATGCACCACGGCGAGCGCCGGTCGAATGATGTTCTGGCCCAAGTCGTTCAACTTGGTGTCGGGCAGGGATTTGCTCGAAAGGCTCAACTGGATGATCGGCACGTCGGTGGCGCCGTAGCGCAATACCAGCGGCGGCGTGATGTTGGGAGGCATGTACTTGAGCACGACCAGCGCGCTGCTGGCGAGCTGCGAGACCGCGCGCGTTACGTCCGCCCCCTCGTGCAAATAGACTTTCTCGACGCCGACGCCCTCGTAGCTCACGGCCTCGATGCGTGAAATGTCGTCCACCAGAGACGCCAGCTGACGCTGATGCAGAGTCAGAATGCGATTCTGCATGTCCTGCGCGCTCATCCCGTTGTAGGTCCACACGACCGCGACGACCGGGATGTCGATTTCCGGGAAGATATCGACCGGCATGCGCAAGGCAGCGCCGATTCCCATCAAGGAGATCAGGATCAGCATCGCGGCGACCGTATACGGCCGTTTCAGCGCGGATTCGACGACGGACATTCTGGCGCGTGCATGGTGACGGATCCAATCTAGAGCACGGATTCGGGCCCGTCAGGAGTCAAAAGTCACGATATCGTGTGACCAAAGTCACTTCTTGGGCATGACTTTCGTCACTTTCGTATGCTCAGTCGGGACGCCGCTGCTTCCTCGAGAGGATCGCGAGCTCGGTGCGCGTATTGGCATGGAGCTTCTCCATGATGCGGCTCACGTAGTTCTTGACCGTTCCCTCGGCGAGAAACAGCGTCTGGCCGATCTGCCGGTTGCTCTTGCCTTCGGCGATGAGCTCGAGGATTTTTTCCTCCTTGTCGTTCAGAGCTTCGGTGACGAATACCCCGCCGTCGACCGGTTCCGGAGGCGAGTCCGGGGCGCGCGTTGCCGGCTGATGCTCCGCGAGCCTGCGGAATTGATCCATGACTTTGCGCGCGATCTGGGGCGTCAAATGAGATTCCCCGCGTCGCAACGCGCGGATGGTCGCGAGCAACTCGTCCTCGGCAGCATCCTTCAGGAGGTACGCGTGCGCGCCCGCACGCACCGCTTCGAACACCGTCTCGTCGTCGTCGAGCGTGGTCAATACGAGCACTTGCGTGCCCGGCAGCGCCCGCGTAATTTCTCGGGTTGCCGCCACGCCGCCCTTCACGGGCATGTGCAAGTCCATGAGCACGACGTCGGGACGCAGCAGCAGCGCAAGGTCGACCGCTTCGACGCCGTTGGACGCCTGGCCGACCACTTCCATATCCGGCTCAATGGCCAGCAGGAGCGCCACGCCGCGCCGCACGATGGCCTGATCTTCTGCAATGACGATTCGAATTACCGACGGATTAACGCGCTCAGCCGTCATCACGAGCGGTCCCCATGATCAGTACCTCGAGTCCGGAGTCCTACGGCCGGCAATCATGCAACTCGCTCCGGGTCGTTTGGAAGTGACTTTCGTCACCTGTTAACGTGTGACCATGACTCCAGCAACCGATCCAGATGAGCCGCGATCCGCCATCTGGGACATCGATCCGAGGCGAAGCCTGGCGGCCGGCGCGATGTGGCTGATCATCGCGCTGGCCGCCACATTTTCCATCGCCGCCGCAGTTTGGGTCGGCAGAATCGCACGCGCGAACGTCATCGAGCAGCACGTTCGGCGCCTTACGCTGGAAACCGACCAGCTGAGCTCCGATGCCGGCCAGGCGCTGTCTTCGCGGCTCGGCGCAGTTCGCGCCGCGCGAACGCTGTTGAAGGATCGCGACGCCGCGGGCGAAAGCGGACTTGCCGACGTATTCGATGAACTAAAATCGGCCTATCCGGATCTCGATTGGATTGCGGTCGCGGACGCCGGCGGGACGATTGTGAGTGCCGACGGCACTTTGCCCAAGGGGAGCCAGATCGCCTCGAGTCCTTGGTTCACCGCTGGGCTCAAGGGCCCGTGGCTCGGAATCATCGGCGATCCGCAAAGGATCCCGGCGGTGAGCGCCGCCGCGCTAGGCGACATGGCCGCCCCCGTGCAAAACAAGGCAGGCCGGGTCGTCGGGGTCATTGCGGCGCACCTCCGCGTGCGGCGGGCGCCGAACCATCCGCTGCGTTTGACGGACGAATCCGATCCCCAAGGCATCACGCAAGCCTATGTCCTCGACCGTGCGGGGATCGTGCTGCTCGGGCCGGATGGCGCAGCAGAGCCGTGGCGCGGAGTTGCGCTCAAGGACGGGGCGTTGACAGGGGCCGGGGTTCTCCCGCAAGCGACCGCTGCGCTGCATTTTGAGCGCCTGCCGAACGGACGCGAATTTCTCGTGTCGCGAGCACCTCTGAGTGCCATGGGAGTGTCGTCGCTGGGTTGGCAAGTTCAGCTCTGCGAGCCCAAGGAGCGAGTGTTTCAGCGGGCGGACGCCTTGACGTTGCGGATATTCGGGGTATCGATTTGCCTCGGGCTTGCCACCGCGTTGCTGGGCGCCATCGGGGCGCGCCAACTCACCCGGCGATTGAAGCGCCTGACGTATTCGGTGGCATCAGTGGGACGAGACGACGCAGCCCGAATCGAAGTGCCGGCCGGCCTCGATGAAGTGGCGCAGCTGGCTACGGCGTTTGCGAGGATACTCGACGATCTGCGGCAGGAGCGGCGCGAGCTGCAGACGCTGAGCAGCGAGCTCGAGCGCCGCGTTGCCGTGAGGACGCGCGAGGTGGAACGGTTCGCGGATGAGTCTCGGTACGCCGCCATTGTTCGCGAGCGACTCAAGATCGCGCGCGATCTGCACGACACGCTTGCACATTCGATGATGGCCATGCTGAGCGAGATTAGATTCCTTCGGAAACTTCATGTACATGATCCCGCCGCGGTCGCCGCCGAACTCGAGCACGCTGAAGAACTCGCGCACGAAGGACTCAAGGAGGCGCGCACCGCCATCACCCAAATGCGGGTCAATGCGGTGCGTGAAATGGGATTGGGTCCGGCGTTGTCCAACGCCTTCGAGCGATTCATCGACCACACGGGCCTGACGGGCGAATTCAACGCGGAAACTGCAGCCGCCAGGTTTGGCGACGAACGCGCCGAGACGATATTGCGCATGGCGAACGAAGCATTGCGCAATGTCGAGCGGCACTCGAGAGCGACTCGCGTGAACGTCACGCTGAAAACCGTCCACGGCACTCACCTGGAATTGCGCATCGCAGACAACGGCATCGGCTTCGATCCGCAGGCACTTCTTCCGGGACACTTCGGCATCGTCGGGCTTCGCGAGCAAGCCGACCTCATCGGCGCGGAGTTGCGAATCGACAGCAGCCCGAATGAGGGCACGCAGGTAACGGTGTTGGTGCGCCTGTCCCCGATGACGTTTGCGCAAAGCGCATGAGCTCGCGCCCGCGCCGCGGCGCTGCGGCGCCCCGGCGCCGGACCCACTACGACGCGAGCAGCAATTCGAGGATTCGGCGGTAAATGCGCTGCAGCCGATCGACATCGGCTATGCGCACGCACTCGTTCACCTTGTGAATGGTCTCGTTGATCACGCCGATTTCGATCACCTGGGCCCCCAAGGGGGCGATGAAGCGCCCGTCCGAGGTGCCGCCGCTCGTCGACAATTTCGGGGTGATTTGCAGTTGCTCTTGCACGGCGCGAATCGCGGCCTCCGATAGTTGCCCTGGAACGGTCAGGAACGGGTGTCCGGAAACAAACCATTCGAGCGAGTACTTGACTCGATGGCGCCGCAACAGCTCCTCGACCGCGGTCTTGAGTCCGTCGATCGTTTGTTCCGTGGAGAAGCGCAGATTGAAGCGCGCCTTCAATTCTCCCGGAATGACATTGGGCGCGCCCGTACCGGCGGAGATATTCGACACCTGGAACGTGGTCGGCTGAAAGTGTTGGTTGCCGCGGTCCCAGGTTCGCGCCGCGAGTTCGGCCAACGCCGGCGCCACGGCATGCACCGGGTTATCGGCGAATTGCGGGTAAGCGATGTGCCCTTGAACACCATGCACCGTGAGCCGGCCGCTCAGGCTGCCGCGACGGCCGATCTTGATCGTGTCGCCGAGCGCGCGCTCGCTCGACGGCTCGCCCACCACACACCAGTCGATCGTTTCCCTGCGCTCACGCAGTACCTCGACCACTCGGCGCGTGCCGTCGACCGACGGCCCTTCTTCATCGCTCGTGATCAGGAAGGCGATCGTGCCTCGATGCGCCGGATATCGGCCGACGAATTCCTCGCAGGCCGTCACCATGGCGGCGAGTCCGCTCTTCATGTCGGCCGCGCCGCGTCCGTACAAGAGACCCTCCTTGATGAGCGGAGTGAAGGGATCGCCGCTCCACTCATCGAGCGGGCCCGGGGGCACGACGTCGGTATGGCCGGCAAAGCAGAACACCGGGCCGCCGTGCCCGCGCTTGGCCCAAAAGTTCTCGACGGGGCCGAACTTGAGAGTCTCGACCGTGAACCCGATGGCTGCGAGCCGTTCGATCATCAACGCTTGACAGCCGCCATCGGTAGGGCTCACCGATGCTCGCGCGATCAGGCGCTCCGTCAATTGCAGGGTGTCGGACTTCGGCGGCGTAATCATCTTCAGAAGCGCAGTTCCGGTGGCCGGCGCCTCAGGTTGACCCATAGACCGAAAACGAGGAGAACGAGGACCGCTATCAGCACCCACCCCGGCATCGCTATCCCTAAGAACCGCCACGTCACCTTGGCGCACTCTCCCGACCCGGTCAGCACCTTGACCAGCACCTCGCTCAAAGAGAACACCTTGAGCATGAAATCGAGCGATGCTCCGCATGCCGGGACGCTGCCCGGAGGCAAGCTCTGAATGTATAGCTGCCGAGCCGCAACGCCGATGGTGGCGAGCGCAGACAAGGCGAGCAACGAGGCATACACGCGTCGCGCCCAGCCCAACGGGTCATGCGCCGCCGCGATCAGGAACAAGAGTCCCATCGCAAATACGCCGATGCGTTGGAAAATACAGAGCGGACAGGGTTCCAAATGCAGAACGAATTGGGCGTAGTACGCGTACGCCAGCAAGCCTGACGCTATCGCAAATCCGAACAGATTCCCCTGGCGCCGCGTCATCAGCCGCGCGACGTGGCGTGCGCGGCGTCGATTTGCCTGGCGACGTCCTCGAGCGATGTGTGGCGAATGTCCTTGCCGTGCACCATGTAGATCACGTACTCGCAGATATTCTTGGCGTGATCGCCGATACGCTCCAGCGCGCGCACGATCCACATGATCTCGAGCGCGCGCCGAATCGTGCGCGGGTCCTCCATCATGAAGGTGATGCATTGGCGCTGGATCGACTCATATTCTTCGTCGACCATTTTGTCCTCCCGCGCAGTCTTGAGCGCCGCGTGAGAGTCCATGCGGGCGAAGGCGTCGAGCGCGTCGTGGACCATCTGCGCGACCTGTCTGCCCAAGTGTTTGACTTCGCGATACTTGTCCGCGGGCCGTTCCATGGTGGCGAGCCGCGAGGCGATGTAGCCGATTTTTTCGCCTTCGTCGCCGATGCGCTCGAGATCGGTGATGGTCTTGATGATGGCGACGATCACCCGCAAGTCCCCGGCAGCGGGTGCCCGGATCGCCAGTATGCGGCTGCACTCCTCGTCAATCGAAACCTCCATGCCGTTGACTTTGTAATCGTCGGTCGCGACCGATTCGCCCAGCTGGCTATCGCCCTCGACCAATGCGGTGATCGCCTTGTGAAGTTGCTGCTCGACGAACCCGCCCATCTGCAACACCTGATTGCGGACCTTCTCCAAGTCCTCATTGAAGCGGCGGGAAATGTGGTGGGTGAGATCGGCCGTTTCCATAGAATCACCTTGGCGCTCGAGACCGCGCGACTAATCCGCGCGGTTTGATTTACATCCGATTGGATCGCGCGTCAACATTGTGCGCGATATTTGTGACGTCAAGCGCTCACGGCTGCCGCAGGCACGGACTGATGCCAGATCCGCGGCAGCGGGAAATGACACGTAAAGGTACTACCCTTGCCTTCCGTGCTCTGCACTTCGAGCGAGCCGCCGTGGCGCTGCAGGGCGTGTTTGACGATCGCGAGGCCCAGACCCGAACCGCCTTGGCCCCGGGACCGGCCCGCGTCGACGCGATAGAAGCGCTCGGTGAGCCTCGGAATATGTTCCGCCGGGATGCCAATGCCGCTGTCGATGACGGAAAAATACGCTCCCTCCGCGTCCGCCCACCAGCGAATTCTCACCGTACCCTCCGCGGGCGTGTATTTCATCCCGTTCACCAGCAAATTGGTGAAAGCGGATTCGATCTCGTGCGCAGAACCGAATAATCCGTCGCGCGACTCCAATTCAAGGAGCACGTGACGCGGCCGATCGGCACTCGCGAGCGCGTCCCGCTGCAACCGCTCCAGCATGCTCGGTACATCGATCGCATCGAAAGGCGCCTCGCCGTCCGTCGATTCGAGACGCGACAATACGAGCAGATCGGCGATGATGGCGTTCATGCGCTGCGCCTGGGCACGCATGTCCCGGATGGGCCCCGACCAGGCAGGATCGATGGACGAATCATCGGCCAGCGTATCGAGGTACCCCGAGATCACGGTCAAGGGCGTGCGCAGCTCGTGCGAAGCGTTGGCGACAAAATCCTTGCGCATCGCCTCGAGGCGCATTTGCCGGGTCACATCGCGCACCAGCAACAAGGACTGGCCCCCGCCGTACGGGACTACCTGCAGAGCCAAGTACAGATCCAGCTGCACCGGCGGACGTATCAGCAGCGGCATCGCATAATCATCGCCATGCAGGTAGAGCACGAACTCCGGAGAGCGGATGAGATTGTCGATGCGAAGGCCGACATCGATCGGCCGTTTGAGACCCAGCAATCGCGCCGCCTGTCGGTTGAACCAGACGATTTCACGTTGCGGGCTCAAGATGATCACACCGTCGGGCAAGGCCGCCGTGGAACGGCGCAGCTCTCGAAACAGCTGAATCAGGCGTTGCTTGTGAAACTGTTTGCGCCGATGCAGCCGCACCACTTGGGCCACGATATCGCCCCAAATCCCGCCAAGATTGGGGGGATCAATTTGCGAGCGCAGGCGCAGCCAGCGGTCGAGACGGTACAAAGTGAGCAGCTGCCAAGCCAAGTACAAGCAGGCGGCGGCGAGGATCCATAGCCAAACAGGTCCAATCAGCAGGCCGAGACACAGGCCCAACATCAGAATGCCCGCGAGCCGCGCGAGCGCGAAAGTCCACATCGCTACCATTGACTAGGAGCCTGTCTGTATTCCCCGTAGGATCGACTCATGCCTCTCGTGTGGAGAACCGGTATCCGGCGCCGCGCACGGTTTGCACCAACCGCTCCAATAGGTATGGCTCGAGCGCCTTGCGCAACCGGCGGATGTGCACATCCACCGTGCGCTCCTCGACGTAAGTATTACCGCCCCAGACGCGATCGAGCAACTGACCGCGCGAGAAAACCCGTTCCGGGTGCGTCATGAAGAAATGCAGCAAACGGTATTCCGTGGGGCCGAGCGCGATTTCGCGCTCGCCGGCGCTCACGCGGTGGCTCGAATCATCGAGTTTCAAGCCGTCGGCTTCCACGACGTCAGCCGACCCTGCCGGGGCTACGCGCCGCAGCACCGCTTGGATGCGCGCCAGCAATTCGCGCGGCGAAAAAGGCTTGGTAATGTAGTCATCCGCGCCGCCTTCGAGACCGCCAACCTTGTCCTGCTCCTCGGCGCGGGCCGTGAGCATTATCACCGGAATCTCTTCCGTGTCTTTGGCGCGCTTCAGTGATCGAGTCAGTTCAAGCCCGCTCATGTCGGGCAACATCCAGTCGACCAGCATCAGGTCCGGCCGCACATCGACGATGCGGGCCCGCGCCTCGCGGCAGTCCTCCGCTTCGCCCACCTCGTAGCCCGCACGGCGCAACCCGAAGGCGACCATGTCCCGAATCGCCTTTTCGTCTTCCACTATGAGGATGCGCTTCGCGGTCATGGAGTCTAATCCCTTGATTGCCTTAGCCCACTATTACAACGATCACTTGTGACAGTTCTGTGACAACGCTCATGGGCCTTTCGGTTGGCGCTCCGCTTCGGTCAAGGCGACTTTGTTGCGCAAGTACAGGGGACTCAGGTCGGCAGGGTCGAGCCCTTCGCCAAGCGCGAGCCGAAGAGCGCCGAGGCGTGCGAATTCGCGCGCGTCGGGCAGCTCCTGGCTGTCCTCGAACTCGAGAGTCAGGCCCGGCAGGGAACCCAGTTCGGGGTACGCGGCGAAGCCCCGGCCGATCCCGCGATATGCACTTGGGCCAGGCAGCGCGACGCTGCCCGGCGGCCCGACCCGGGCGGTGCTGCTCGCGATCACGCCGCGGCCTGCATGCGCCGCAAAGCATCCCCAATAGACCTCCCCCATGCGCGCATCGAGGCACGCGAGGGCGTGAGCAGCACCGCTCTGCACGGCTCGGAATGCCAACGCTTCCAGGGTCGTGACCGGCACGACCCGAAGGCCGGCGCCGAACGCGAGCCCTTGAGCCACCGAGACGCTGATCCGCACACCGGTGAATGCGCCGGGACCGATGCTCGCGGCGATTGCATCGAGCCGGGCTAGAGACATCTCGGCCTCCGCCATCACCGAATCGACCATGCCGAGAATCTGCGCTGCATGCGAGAGTCCCTGCTCGGCGACTCGGCCGAACAGCTGCGCGCCGCAAAGCAGCGCCACGGAGCACGACTCGGTCGCCGAATCGATTGCCAGCACGCGCATGGCTAGGAGCCGGTCTCCGCGGCGGGCACCGCGCGCCGCGCGGGGCGCAGCTGCGCCAGCCGTTCGGCGAGAAAGACGGCGCCGGCGCCGCTGTCGGTGATGACAGGGCTCGGGGGCAAGGCTTCCAAAAACACCTGCCCGTACGCCTTGGTCTTGATCCGCGGATCGCCGATGACGATCACGCCGAAATCATCGAAGTCTCGAATCAACCGCCCGACCCCTTGCTTCAATGCCAAGACCGCCTGCGGCAATTGATACTCGAAAAACGGATTCCCGCCGCGCCGGCGAATGCCCGTGAGCCGCGCTTTGAGCAGAGGGTCGTCCGGCGACGCAAAAGGCAGCTTGTCGATCGCCACGATCGAGAGTGCCTCACCCTTCACGTCCACGCCTTCCCAGAAGCTCCCCGTCGCGAGCAGCACGGCTGTGCCCATTTCGCGAAACCGGTTCAAGAGCGCTTCGCGCGGCGCCTCACCCTGCACCAGGACCGGAAAGGGAGGGTTCGGAAAGCGTGCGTGCAATGCCTGAACGCCCTCGGCCAATCCGCGATAGCTCGTATAGAGCAGAAACGCCCGGCCGCCGCTCGCCTCGAGCAAGGGTGCGCACGCTTCGATGAACTTGGCGGCAAAAGCAGGTTCCTGAGGCTGCGGCATGCGCGGCGGCAGGAGAATGCGCGCTTGACGGCGGTAGTCGAAGGGGCTGTCGATGCGCACCGTGCGCGCCGCGGGCAAGCCGATTCTCGCGGCAAAATGCGAGAAGTCATCGCCGATGGCCAAAGTCGCGGAGGTGAACACCCAGGCGCAGGGCCGACACTCGACGTATTCGCGCAGGCGCTCCGCAATCTCGAAGGGCGTGAATTGCAGCAGCAGCCCGTTGGGCGTTGCATCGACCCAACGCAACCCCGAGTCGTCCGCGAGCTCGCGCAGGGCGGCAAGGGAGTTGGCGAGAGTTGCGCTGCGCCGCGCGCAACTCGCGGTGCCGGCACCTGCGCCAAGACCCTCGAGCGTCGTGGCGATGCCGCTGAGCGCGGTCTCGAGCTGCGGCAACACATCCAGAAAGGAATCCGGCAGGTCTTCCCACTCATAGCGTCCCTGCCCGCGTTTGAGCGTACCTCGCAATTCCTCGAGCCAAGCATCGACAGACGCAACGGCCTCCGCGATTTCCGGGGCACGCACGCCGGCAGCCGTCATCTCGGCCGGGATGTCGCGCAACAAGACCTGCACCTGCCGCACCGACCAGACCTGTCCGAAGAACTGCGCCGCGACATCCGGCACCTGGTGCGCTTCATCCAGTATGACTGCCTCTGCGCCCGGCAAGAGATCGCCGAAGCCCTCCTCCTTGAGCGCCAGATCCGCAAGCAACAAATGATGGTTCACGACCACGATGTCGGCCGCCTGAGCGTTGCGCCGCGCCTCGACAACGTGACAACGCGAGAATTGGGGACACTCCAACCCTAAGCAGTTTTCACGGGTCGAGGTTATCTGCGGCCACACCGAGGACTGTTCCGGCAGATCAGTGAGCTCGGACAGATCGCCCGCCTTGGTGGTCGCGGCCCATCGCGAAATGCGCGCGAGGGTACGCGCGGCACCGCGCTCGCCCGCCAGCAAGGATCCTTGGTTCGTCGCAAGCTCCAGCCGGTGCCGGCACAAGTAGTTGGCGCGGCCCTTGAGCAGGGCGATCTTGACCGGGAGTCCCAAGGCCCCGGCCAGCAGCGGCACGTCGCGGCGAAACAGCTGATCCTGCAGCGTGCGCGTGCCGGTGGAGATGATCACACTGCGCCCCGAGAGCAGCGCCGGAATCAAGTAAGCGAAAGTTTTGCCCGTGCCCGTGCCTGCTTCGACGATCAATGGTTCGAGACGCGCCAGCGCTTGACCCACGGCCTTGGCCATTGCCGCTTGCTCCGGACGATAGGCATAGCCAGGCAACGCCTGCGCCAGCGGCCCCTCCGAATTGAAGACTTGATTGAAGTCGCTGTTCATTGCCGCCGGCCCCTATCTCAAGCCTACGAGCTTTTGCGCCCGGCTACTTGACGAGTGCACGAAAACGCACGAACGCGACGGAATTGGGTTTCAAGCTGTTCTTCAGTTGCCAGCGGATATCGGTGTAGTCAGCCGCGACCGCCGGACGCAGCCGGCCGTCGGACTCCTGCACCTTGAGATTCTCTGCCCGTTCGAAACTGCGGCCGCCATCGACCGAATAGCTCACCGCGGCCCCGGGGCCCACCGCGGAGTCCGCGACATAACGCATGTGCTCGGGGATGGCGTAGGAAATGCTCGGCGCGTCCACCGGCGCGGCAGCGGCATTGCGTACTTCGAGCGTGTAAAGCACCCGATCGCCGGGTACGACTCGGTTCGCGGGAACGAGCTTGACCCCCTCTGCG
>DATMNF010000103.1:0-2393 GCA_035569355.1 Steroidobacteraceae bacterium | reverse complement strand
TCATTGCTGCCATGGAGCGCTGGCAGGAGCAATTCCGTCGGGGTGCCGAGCTCCCCGTCATCGGGGTCAGCGAAAAAGATTTGAGCTCGATCAAGGTGCCGACCTGCATCATTCCCGGCAACGATCGGACCCACAGTCACGGCATTGCGCAGGCGGCGCACCGGATGATCCCGGGAAGCGAATTGCACGATCTGTTCCCCGGTGACCTCGACGTCGATCTCGTGCCGCAGGAGGACTGGGCACCGAAGGAGCCCCAGATGGCGGCCGTGTTCGTCGATCTGCTACGGCGAGCGGAGCTCAAAGCCGCTTGACCGCGGGTGGAGCGCGCGACGTGAGCAGCGACCTCATCCTCCGCGGCGGCCGAGTCATCGATCCGTCGCAAAAGCTCGATGCCGTCACCGACGTGGCATTCGCGCGGGGCAAGGTGACGCAAATCGGAAGCGGATTGAAGGCCGATGCGAGCACAGACGTCCGCGACGTATCAGGAACGATTGTCGCGCCGGGGCTGATAGACCTTCATACCCATGTGTATTGGGGCGGTACGTCACTCGGGATCGATGCCGAAGATTTCTGCCGCCGCTCGGGCGTGACCACCGCTATCGACACCGGCAGCGCGGGACCGGGCAACTTTGCCGGCTTCCGCAAACATGTGATCGAGCGCAGCGAGGTGCGCATCCTCGCCTACTTGCACATTTCCTTCGGCGGCATTTTCGCGTTCTCGCACCGGGTAATGGTCGGCGAGAGCGAGAATATTCGTCTGCTCGCGCCAGCCGACGCGGTAGAGGTCGCGCGCGACAACCCGGATCTCATTGTGGGAATCAAGGTCCGGGTCGGCGCTCGCGCTTCGGGACGTTCCGGAACCGTGCCGCTCGATGTCGCACTCCAGGTGGCGGAGGAAGTGGGTTTGCCGGTGATGGCGCATATCGATGAGCCGCCGCCAAGCTATGAAGAAGTGCTCGCACGCCTGCGACCCGGCGATATCCTGACCCACGCGTTTCGCCCATTTCCCAACACACCTGCGACCGCGCAGGGCACGGTCAAACGGGCGGTGCGGGAAGCGCGCCAGCGCGGCGTCCTCTTCGATATCGGGCACGGCAAGGGTTCGTTTGCGTTCAAGACGGCGCACGCGATGCTGGCCAATGGCTTCCTGCCGGATACCATCTCCTCCGACGTGCATGCGCTCTGCATCAACGGGCCGGCGTTCGATCAAGTCACTACGCTGTCCAAGTTTCTCTGTCTCGGCATGCCGCTCGCAGACGTGATCGCCGCATCCACCGCCAACACCGCATTCGCGCTGAAGCGGCCTGAGCTCGGTAGTCTCAAGCCCGGCAGCGTTGGCGATGCGACAATTCTCTCGGTGAAGGAGGGCCGCTTCGATTATGTGGATGTCGTGGGCGAGCACCTGTCCGGCGATCGGCGGATCGTCTCGGAAGGGGTGGTGATTGCCGGCCGATGGTGGCACCCGAAAGCGTCAAACAAATTCGCGGCAGCTTGAGATCAGCTTATTGATCTCGAGCGTGCGTGCTACCGGCGCGATGGCCCGCCCAGAGATGCGGCAAAAAGTTCTTGACAGATGAAACACGATTCAGGCACAAATAGGTATTCTAGAGAGGTATGCCCAAGCTCGGCCGCCGTCAGCGCGCCGGGCTTTTTATTGGCGCGGGCACATCCATGCCGCGAGATGCAGCTACCGATGCAAGGAGGATGGGGCGATGCCGCTTCGTAAAGTTCGACCGCTTGCGGCAAGACCGTCGGAAGAGGGTCAGGCGGACTCGAGCCAGTAGCCCGGATGAGCGGCGCGCCGCTCAATCGTGCTCGTTCATGCCTAAGCCAGACGCGCCGCAATATCCGGGGTACACCCGCAAGTCGCCATGGGGGCGCGCTCGTGGCGCGACCCCGCTGGCTCATGCGGGCTACGCGATCGTTTCCAAGCGTTGATCTACAGCAGGTCCCGATGAAACCGGATCACCTTTGTAGGGTGGGCACGGCGCGCAAAGCGCGCCTTTGCCCACCCTTCAATTCGAGCGGGACGCGCCGTAAATGCGATTGGCCGTGCCGATCCCAATAGATCTACCTTTGCAAATCACGTGCTACGCAGCAGATGCGCAGGCCGCGAGTATGATGGAACGAGCCCTCGAAGCACCCGGTTCAGCGTGGGGACCGGAAGTTCTTGGGATGCCGAATACAACCTTTGCGTGGTGCAACTTGTGACTTCTGGACGTTGAGCGGGATTCATGTATAAAAAGATATCGTTCAGGAGTGCGCCCAAGCCCGGCCCGGGAAACCGCGCCGGGTTTTTCATTGCGCGGACGCGGGGCACCCCAGATGACGGATTTCGATCGCCAGCGGCTGCGGGTCGAGGCGGTTGAAAAGCCGCTACGCCGCGAACGCCG